>CAYZDW010000154.1:0-5005 GCA_964477175.1 uncultured Steroidobacteraceae bacterium
CAGGCCATCCTTGTCGGACTCGTCACGCAGCTCCGAGATGCCTTCGATCTCCTTGGCGCGCACGAGGTCGGCGATGCGCTCGAGGAGGCGCGCCTTGTTGACCTGGTACGGCAATTCGGTCACGACGATCGCCTGCCTGCCTCGATCGTCCATGTTCTCGACGCCGGTGCGTGCGCGCACCTACAAGCGGCCGCGGCCGGTCTTGTAAGCCAGCGCGATCTCAGCGGCCCCGTTGATGATGCCGGCGGTCGGGAAATCCGGCCCGGGCACCAGGCGCATGAGGTCGGCCAGGCCGAGGTTCGGGTCGTCGATCAGCGCCACGCAGGCGTCGATGATCTCGTTTAGATTGTGCGGCGGGATGTTGGTCGCCATGCCGACCTCGATGCCAGCCGAGCCGTTCACGAGCAGGTTCGGGATGCGTGCCGGCAGCACCGCCGGCTCCTGCTCGCTATTGTCGTAGTTGGGCGTGAAATCGACCGTTTCCTTGTCGATGTCGGCCAGCAGCTCGTGCGCAATGCGCGACATGCGAACTTCCGTGTAACGCATCGCTGCCGGCGCATCGCCGTCCACGGACCCGAAATTGCCCTGGCCGTCGACCAGCAGGTAACGCAACGAGAACGGCTGGGCCATGCGCACGATCGTGTCGTAGACCGCGGCGTCGCCATGCGGGTGGTACTTGCCGATCACGTCGCCGACGATGCGCGCCGACTTCTTGTAGGACTTGTTCCAGTCGTTGCCGAGTTCGCGCATCGCGTGCAGCACGCGCCGGTGCACAGGCTTCAGGCCGTCGCGGACATCCGGTAGCGCGCGGCCGACGATTACGCTCATCGCGTAATCGAGATAGGACCGGCGCATCTCGTCTTCGAGGTTGACGTGCAGGACTTCGCGCGCGATTTCGCTCATGCAGGTTTCGTCTTCAGTCCGGGCACCGGAAGGCCGCGTACGGGCTCGCGCGCGGGGTCGACAAGGTGCCGTTGGAAAGGTTTTATGCTAACACAGGCTTCACCTGTAACCCACTGTTTTCATGGGTTCCATGCGTAAAAAACGGGTCACCGGCCAGCGGCTGCGGCAAAGGCCCGGACGGTATACTTCGACGATGAGCGATGCGCAAAACGTCGATCCCGCCGAGATCTCGAAATTCGACGCGGCAGCACCGCGCTGGTGGGACCCCGACGGCGACTTCCGCCCGCTGCACGACCTGAATCCCGCGAGGCTCGATTACATCGAAGCGCGCGCCGGACTCGCCGGGCGCCGCGTGCTAGACGTCGGCTGCGGCGGTGGGCTGCTGGCCGAGGGCATGGCGCGGCGCGGCGCGCGCGTGACCGGCATCGACCTCTCTCCCGGCGCACTGGAGGTCGCGCGGCTGCACGCGCTGGAGGGCGGCGTGTCGGTCGATTACCGGCTGGTCGCGGCCGAAGACATCGCCCCCGCCGAGCGCGGCGCTTTCGATCTCGTGACCTGCCTCGAAATGCTCGAGCATGTGCCGGACCCGGCCCAGGTCGTGCAGGCGCTGGCCGAGCTCGTCCGCCCGGGCGGGGACGTGGTCTGCGCAACGATCAATCGCAATCCCAAGGCCTTTGCGCTCGCCATCGTCGGGGCCGAATACCTGCTGCGACTGCTGCCGGCGGGCACCCACCAATACGCGCGGCTGATCAAGCCCTCGGAACTCGCCCGCTGGGCGCGCGACGCCGGCCTTGAGCTCGCCGACCTCGCCGGCCTCGAATATGACCCACTGACGCGCAAGGCGAGGGTCAGCACCGATACCTCGGTCAATTACCTCATCCATCTCAAGCGGCCCGCGCCGGTATCCCGCGCATGAACCGGCGCCAGGGGCTTCGCGGTGTGCTGCTCGATCTCGACGGCACGCTGCTGGACACCGCGCCCGACATGGCAGCGGCGCTGAATCGGCTGCTTTGCGACGAAGGGATGGAAGAGCTTCCTTACCGACGCATCCGGCCGCATGTGTCGCATGGAGCGCTGCGGCTCGCCTTCGGGGAAGCGGATCCGCCGCGTTTCGAGGACCTTCGCCGGCGATTTCTGGATTTCTACCGGGCAGGCATCGCGAAGCGGACCCGCATGTTCGACGGATTCGAGGCCGTGCTGGATGTGCTTGAGGCGGCCGGGTTGCGCTGGGGCATCGTGACCAACACGCCGGGCTGGCTGACCGTACCGTTGCTCGAGGAACTCGGACTGGCCGCGCGCAGCGCCTGCATCGTCAGCGGCGATACGCTCGCGGAGCGCAAGCCACACCCGATGCAACTGCTGCATGCCGCGACGCTTCTGGGCCTGGAACCGCGGGAATGCGTCTATGTGGGCGATGCCGAACGCGACGTGCAGGCGGCCCGCAACGCGGGCATGATTCCGCTGGTGGCCGGATTCGGCTACCTCGACGCCGGCGAGGATCCCGCTGCCTGGCAGCCCGACGCCGTACTCGGGCGACCGACCGAACTGCTGGAATGGCTGGGCCTGCGAGCATGAACCCATGGACCTGACGACGACCTTCCTGATCATCGCGGGAATCGCGATCGCCTTCGCAGCGGGTTGGTGGATCGGCCGGCGGCACGCCGCATCGCTCGAGACCGAGGTCGCCGTACTCGGCGCGCGCCTGCAATCCGAGGACGCACTGGAAGCCGAGCGCGCTGTCGCCCTCGAGCGCGCCATGGAGCAGCTCGACCGGCGCTTTGACGACCTGGCCGGCAGGCAGCTCCGGGAAAACATCGAGAATTTCCTGCGGCTCGCGAAGGAAAACCTGGGCCAGCACCAGCAGCAGGCACAGAGCACGCTCAAGGAGCGCGAGCAAGCCATCGAAACGCTGGTCAAGCCGATCCAGGAATCGCTGGCGCGGACCTCGGAGGCGTTGCGGGAAATCGAGGTCGAGCGACAACGGGACTTCGGCAGCCTGCGCCAGCATCTGACCGACATGCGCGAGACGCACATGGCGCTGCAGCGCGAGACCCGCAATCTTGTGCAGGCGCTCAGCAAGCCGCAGGTACGCGGCCAATGGGGCGAAATCGCGCTGCGCCGCCTCGTCGAGCTTGCGGGCATGACTGTGCACTGCGACTTCGAGGAACAGGTCCACGTGGCCGGCGAAGACGGCGCCTTGCGGCCGGATATGGTCATCCACATGCCCGACGGCCGCGACCTCGTGGTAGACGTCAAGACACCGCTCGATGCCTATCTGCTGGCAGTGGAAGCTGCTTCCGACGAGGCACGGACGGCCGCATTGAAGCGTCATGCCCAGCATCTGGGCGAACGCGTGCGTTTGCTGTCATCCAAGAATTACGCTGCGCAATTCGAACGCGCACCGCAGTTTGTCGTGCTGTTCCTGCCGGGCGACCAGTTCCTGTCGGCGGCACTGGACCAGCAGCCGGACCTGCTCGAAAGCGCGATGAAGAGCGGCGTGATCCTGGCGACGCCATCCAGTTTCATCGCGCTCCTGAAGGCGGTCCACTACGGCTGGCAGAACGTCCGGCTGGCCGAAGGTGCGGAGCGTATCCGGAAACTCGCGGAGGATCTGTACTCGCGACTCGGCACGTTCCGCAATCACCTGGCCCGGCTCGGCAGCGCGCTCGAGGCCAGCGTGCGCGCGTTCAACGCGTCGGTCGGATCGCTCGAGCGCAATGTGCTGCCCGGGGCGCGCAAGTTCACCGAACTCGGCGTGCGCGGCGACAAGGCCATCGAGGAACTCGACGAAATCGAGGCCACAGTGCGTTCCAACGACGGCGCGCCGCCGGAACTGCCTGCGCCTGAAGACCGCTGAAATGCCGACCGGAATCCCGGATCCGGCGGCGCTGCCGCCGGCTGGCTCGGCGCGCTGGTACGCCTGGCTTTTCGCGCGGCCCGCGGCACGCGATGCGATGGCCGCGCTGTTCGCGCTCGAGATGGAGCTGCGCTCGATCGCCGATGCACATGTTGACCACGGCGTCGCGCATCTGAAGATGCAATGGTGGCGCGAGGAGTTTCTGCGCCTCGAGCGGGGAGAACCGAGACATCCGTTGACTCAGGCAGCGCTGCGTGTCGCTGCCCAGGCCGGAGTCGCCTGGCGGCCACTGCAGGATCTGCTGTCCAGCCTGGAACTGGACCTCGCCTGCACGACCTACGAAACGGAAGCCGAACTCGATCGCTACTTCGCGCTCGCGGATGGATTGCAACGGGCGATGGCGGCGGCAGTTCACGGTCGGCCGGCGGACGAGCGCCTCGAACAATTTGCGAGCACGGCAGGCCAGACCATTCGTGGCGTCGAGATCATCCGCGATCTGCGCCAGGATGCCTGGGACGGGCGCATTTACCTGCCCCTCACCTGGCTCGACGCCGAAGGCATTGAACCCGCCGAGCTTCGCGCGGAGAGCACGAGCCCCGGCGTCCGTCGCTGCCTGGCGCGCCTCGCCGCAAGGTTGCGTGAGCAATGGCGACGGGCCCGCGAAGAACCGGCCAAAGTCGATTCCGCAGCACTGCGCGGCCAGCTAGTGCTGGTCGAGCTGCACATCGCCTTGCTGGACCGGATCGAGAATGAACGGTTCGAAGTCGGACGTCGTCGCCTCATGCTCGGACCTGTAAATGGCCTCTGGACGGCTTGGCGCGCGGCGCGGCAGCATTGAAGTCGGAATGACGAATACGCCCGACCCGCGCAGCTACAACCCGCCAACGGATTCGCACCGGGGCCGGGTCATCGTCGTCACCGGTGCCGGCGATGGCATCGGTCAGGCGGTGGCGCTCGCGCTCGCGCGCCAGGGAGCGACTGTGGGCCTGCTGGGCCGAACTCTGCGCAAGCTCGAACGAAGCTACGACCGCATCATGCAGGCCGGCGGACCGAAGCCGGCGCTCCTGCCATTCAACCTGGAAACCGCAGGCGCGAGCGAGTACGACGCCCTGCACGACGCACTCGATCGCGAGTTCGGCCGCGTGGATGGCCTGGCCCATGTTGCGGGCATCCTTGGCACGCTGAGTCCGATCGAGCACTACGACGTGCCGACCTGGTGCAAGGTATTGCACGTCAACCTGACTG
>CAYZDW010000155.1:0-2601 GCA_964477175.1 uncultured Steroidobacteraceae bacterium
GAGATCCAGTGGCTGACGAAGGTCGATTGCCCGGCCCGCCGGTGGCAGCGCGTACTTCAGGCCCGTCGCGCAGTTGAACAGCAACACCTGCTCGTCGCGCCCGACCTGGCCCGTAGCGAGCGCCGCGCGCCAGGCTGCGTAGGTCGCAGCGCTCTCGGGGCACAGCAGCAGGCCTTCGATCCGCGCCATCTCGGCCCGCGCATCCTCGATCGCTTCGTCCTCGACCGCGATCGCAAAGCCGCCGCTCTCGCGGATGGCGCGCAGCATCAGGAAATCGCCGATCGCGGCCGGCACGCGGATGCCGGAGGCGATAGTGCGGGCGTCCTTCCAGGGTTCGGCGTGCTCCTTGCCTTCCTGCCAGGCCCTGACGATCGGCGCGCAACCCGCGGCCTGGACGGCGACCATGCGCGGGCGCCGGGCATCGATGAAGCCGATGGCTTCGAGTTCCGCGAAGGCCTTCCACATGCCGATCAGGCCGGTGCCGCCGCCGGTCGGGTAGAAAATCACGTCGGGCAACCGCCAATCGAGTTGTTCGGCCAGCTCGATACCCATGGTCTTCTTGCCCTCGATCCGGTAGGGCTCCTTGAGAGTGGACACGTCGAACCAGCCCATCGTCGCCTTGCCCTCGCCGACCAGGCGCCCGCAATCATTGATCAGCCCATTGACGAGGAAGACGTGAGCGCCCTGCAACGCGATCTCGCGCACGTTGACCTCGGGCGTGTCGTCGGGGCAGAACACCCAGGACTCGATGCCGGCCCGCGTCGCATAGGCCGCGAGCGCGGCCCCGGCATTGCCGTTGGTCGGCATTGCCATGCGCCGGATGCCGAGTTCCTTTGCCATCGACACCGCGAGCGCGAGGCCCCGGGCCTTGAACGACCCGGTCGGCAGGCGCCCCTCGTCCTTGACGAGCAGCTGTTTCGCACCGTGCAGGCGCGCGGCCGCGGGCGCCGCGACGAGCGGCGTCACCACTTCGCCGAGGCTCACGACATTGGCACTCCGGCGCACCGGCAGGAGCTCGCGGTAGCGCCAGAAGCCTCCGTCCGGGCGCCGCGCAAGCATTTCCTTGCTGATGGCGCGCCGCATGGCTTCCATGTCGTAGCGCACCAGCAGCGGCCGGCCGGCCTCCGATAGCCCGTGCAACACGTCGGCCGGGTAGCGCGTACCCGTCGCGCTGCATTCGAGGTGGGTCGTGAAGGTCTCGAATTCCCGCATGCCGGAGAGATTAAAGCAAAGCGCCGGCACTGGGGCCGGCGCTTCGAAGAACAAGACAGCAGAAAGGTCTAGGGCGAGGTGACCTTGTCGCCGACGTGGATTTCGCGGCTCGATTCCAGCGTCAGCCCGTAGCTCATGCGCTCATAGGTCTTGAATACCATGAACAGGCCCGTGCGCTCATTGGGCAGCTGCACCTTGCGGCTGACCGCGTTGTCGGTCACGTCCCTGACCTCTTCGCCGGCTTCCCAGATCGCGAGCACATGCCCGGGCTGGAGACCATGGCGCGATCCGCGATTGACAATCACGACGTCGTACTCCGCCACGACCGTACGGTCGTCGATGACCGACATGATCGTGCCGTCGACCTGCGACGCAGGCGCGCGCGGGATGAAGTCCATCTTCACCTCGCCGCTGCTCGGCAGCAGAATGTCGCCTTCGAGCGTTTCGCGCGCGGAATCGACGACCAGCATCGTGGCGGGGTCGCCGACCCGAGTGAGGCTGCCCTGGCCGGTGAACAGGCCCTGGTAGCCCAGCACGTCGCCATCATCCGGGTCCTTCAGTTCGTCGCCGACGTGATAAATGTTGTAGCGGTTGCCGAGCGCGGCGTTCGTGAGCCGGCGCACGTAGACCTCGTTGCCCGCCGCGGAAACCAGCCGGTGGTCGCGGCCGTGTGCGACGTAGGGCGTGCCCTTGATCTGCTCCTTGGCGAGCACGCTGGGTCGCGACATGAAGGCGGCGACGCGGTCGTACGGAATGGCGTTGATCGCCTCCGAAAGCGGGTGTTCGCGAACGCGTGGTGACAGGCGCAGCGGTCCGCCGCTCTCGAGGACCACGCGCGGCTGTCCTTCCACCCAGGTCAGCGCGAGCACGTCGCCCGGATAGATCAGGTGCGGGTTTGCGACCTGCGGATTGATATGCCAGATCTCCGGCCAGAACCAGGGATCGGTCAGGAATTTCGCCGAGATGTCCCACAGCGTGTCACCGGGCTGGACCACATAGCGATCGGGCGCGTCGGGCGCGACCGGGATGACACCGCGGTCGATGCCCTGCTGCTGGCCGGTGGCGACACCGGTCGGCACGGCGATCGCGAACGCGAGCGCTACCAGCGCGACGCCGGCCAGGCTGCGAATGGGGCTGCGGGACGGGGAATTGCCAGACGGTGCCATGCGAGTTGCTCCAGCACGAGCATAAGTCCATGCTTCGACGAACTTTAGCAGCATTCCCCGGTCAGTTACACGCACCCACGGCCCCACTCACATGACGCGCCTCACAATCCTGGAGTATCCGGACCCCCGGCTGCGTACCCGGGCGGTGCCGGTCGACGCCGTGGACGCCGCATTGCGTGAACTGATCGACGACATGCTGGAGACCATGTACGCCGCAAATGGC
>CAYZDW010000156.1:0-3596 GCA_964477175.1 uncultured Steroidobacteraceae bacterium
CGTGATTCCGGCTCTGATGGCGGGTAATGCGGTGCTGCTCAAGCATTCGGCGCAGACCCCCCTGTGCGCCGAGCGCTTCGAGAATTGCCTGCGCGCAGCCGGGCTGCCGGACGGATTGTTCAAGGCCCTGCAGCTGTCGCACGCGCAGACCGCGCGGCTGATTTCCGATTCACGCGTGGATTTCGTGGCCTTCACGGGCTCGGTGGACGGCGGCCGCGCCGTGCAGCGCGCGGCGGCGGAGCGTTTCATCGGGGTCGGCCTGGAACTCGGCGGCTGCGACCCGGCCTACGTGCGAGACGACGCCGATCTCGCGCATGCCGTCGAGAATCTCGTGGACGGCGCCTTCTTCAACAGCGGGCAGTCCTGCTGCGGGATCCAGCGTATTTACGTCCATCGCCGGCGCTACGAGGAGTTCGCGGCCCGCGCGGTGGAACTGACGCGCCGTTACGTGCTGGGCAATCCGACCGACCCCGCGACGACCCTGGGCCCCGTCGTGCGCACGGCGGCAGCCCGGCAGATCCGTGCGCAGGTCGCAGCGAGCGTCGCCGCCGGCGCGCGCGCGGCCATCGATGAACGCGAATTCCCGGCGAGCGACCCGGCAACGCCATATTTGGCGCCGCAGATCCTGCTCGACGTGAATCACTCGATGCCCGTCATGCGCGAGGAAATCTTCGGCCCAGTCGCGGGCATCATGTCGGTCGCGGGCGACGACGAGGCCGTGCGGCTCATGAATGACAGCGCCTACGGGCTGACCGCGGCGGTCTGGACGGCCGATGCGGAGGCTGCGCTTGCGATCGGTGCGCGCATTGAGACCGGAACCTGGTTCATGAATCGCTGCGATTACCTGGATCCGGCTCTCGCCTGGGTCGGCGTCAAGGATTCCGGGCGCGGCTGCACCCTGTCGCGCGTCGGCTACGAACACCTGACCCGGCCGAAGTCCTATCATCTGCGTCTGAAGACCTGAGGCTGACATGGCGCTAAAGGGCAATTGGAACTACCCGACCACGATCCGCTTCGGCGCGGGGCGCATCCGCGAGCTGCCGCAGGCCTGCGCCGCGCTCGGCATGCGCCGGCCGCTGCTGGTCACGGATCCCGGCCTCGCCGCCCTGCCGATGGTCGCGAGCGCCGTCGGGTACTGCCGCGACGCGGGCCTGCATTGCGAGGTTTTCTCCGACGTGCGCCCGAATCCCGTCGAGCAGAATGTCACGGACGGCGTCAAGAAGTTTCGCGAGGGCGGCCACGATGGCGTGATCGCCATGGGCGGCGGCAGCGGGCTCGACGCCGCCAAGGCGATCGCCTTGATGGCCGGACAGACGCGCCCGATCTGGGACTTCGAGGACCGCGAGGACTGGTGGACACGCGTGAATGTGGCAGCCATGGCGCCGGTAGTTGCGGTACCGACCACCGCAGGCACCGGCTCGGAAGTCGGCCGGGCCTCCGTCATCACCGACCTGCGCGATCATACGAAGAAGATCATTTTCCACCCGAAGATGATGCCGGGCATCGTCATCTCGGACCCGGAGCTGACGATTGGCCTGCCGCCGAAGGTGACCGCGGCAACCGGCATGGACGCGCTGTCGCATTGCCTCGAGGCCTATTGCTCGCCGTACTTTCACCCGCTGGCGGATGGCATCGCGGTCGAAGGCATGCGCCTGATCCACGACTTCCTGCCACGCGCGGTGGCGGAAGGCAGCGATCTCGAAGCGCGCTCGCACATGCTGATTGCCTCGTCGATGGGCGCGACTGCGTTCCAGAAGGGCCTGGGTGCGATGCACAGCCTGAGCCATCCCTGCGGCGCAAATCTCGACACGCACCACGGGCTCACGAATGCCGTCGTGATGCCCTATGTGCTCGCCTGGAACCGGCGCGCAATCGAGCCGCGCATTGAACGGCTCGCCGCCTGGCTCGGCCTCGAGCGGCATTCGTTTGACGCGGTGTTCGACTGGGTGCTGGAACTGCGCGCGACGATCGGCATCCCGCCCACGCTCGCAGGTCTTGGCGTCCGCGAGGAGCACGCGGCGGCTTTCGCGCCCCAGGCGCTGGCCGACCCTTCGACCGGCACCAATCCGCTGCCGATGACGGTCGCGGACTTCGAGCGGCTTTACCTCAATTGCATCCGCGGCTAGATCCGGTGGGCGCGCTGCGCGGATGCTGTCTCAAGTCTGTCTGCACGTCTGATCGCAGCGGCAACCGCCGCAGCGCGACAAGAGCATCTTGATGCTCTGTCGCGTGCCGTCAAAAAATCTCACCTTCGCCTGATGCGCTGCGAACCACCTGATGCACGATCGGATGGTGGATTAATGTCCTAGCACTTGTCCTCCAGTTTGCCTGACGCAGAGGCAACAGAGGAGTAGACAAGTGACACGCAATAACGAGACATGACGGGCGTGCCGGACGGTCGGGGCCCGGCGCGAGCGTGGACGGCCTCGGCCGGGTGCCGCCGCTGAAGTTCTTGCCGAGGCCAAAACTGCCGCCAGAGTCTGGCTCTAAATTGTGTGCTTGACGGCGGAGCTTGCGTTCTCGCGCTGCCGGAGGGCGGGTTGGTGTGGCCTGATGGCCCCCGTCCGATAGGCAATTTCCAGCATCTCGACCAGCCAGCCAAGCCGTTGCGCCGGAGTGCGGCGCAGGAAGGCCCAACGACGCAACGCTTCGGCGTCCTTGAACGAACCCCAGGAGACGGGCGGCGTGTCCGGTGCTTGGTTCACGTATCCGTTCTGTGCGTCATGATCGCGTGCAGGCGCTCGATATCCGCGAGGTCTTGTGGACGTCCTGCGATCTGCTTGAGCCGGATCAGGTGCGGGACTGACGCAACCCGAATCGCCACGCCTTCGGCAATCTCAATCGCAGATGCGTCCCTCCACAAATCCTCGAACGGAATTACCGATTCTGTAAAGATATCGATCGTCGGGCGCTTGCCGGTCGTATCCCACAGACTGAAGACCCGCATGCCGCGCTCGCGCCGCCAGCTGGCACGAGTGGCGGGATCCGCGAACAGTTTGGCATCGACCGGCGCTGCAGGTCGATAGCCGGCAGTCATCAATGCATCGATCATGCCGGCAGCGGCGTCCGGCGCCAGGTCGACAGCCAGATCGATGTCGGCGGTAAGGCGATCAACGCCGTGCAAGACGAGCGCCAGTCCCCCGACGACGACGTAGCGAAGCTTGTGGGCTTCCAGCGTCATGAACAGGCCGTGAAAGTCCGTCGGCATGGCCAATTCTGCATCGTGTGACGCGGCAGGCGCAATGCCGCAATTGGAGCGCGACGTCAGATCCGATGCGCGCGCGGATCCCCCGCACGCACCTCGAAACTCGCGAGCACGCTCCGCCCGCTGCGTGGGTCCAGCCGGTCGTCGATGGCGACCAAGTCGGCACGCAGCTTGTCGCGATCGAGTTCACAGCGGATGTAACCGCTGTGATGGCCCTCGTGAAAGCGGACCTGTGGATTCAGCGGCAGCATCTCTGACTTGTCGCTGGTCGAGGTCGCGATCGACGAGGTCACGAGTTCCACACCGACCGGCCGCCCGGCGGCGCTCGCGACCTCGTTGACCCAGAAGGAATGGATGTCGCCCGTCAGCACCAGCGGGTTCGCGATCTTGT
>CAYZDW010000157.1:0-9298 GCA_964477175.1 uncultured Steroidobacteraceae bacterium
GGTGGAGATTCATCGATCCGCTGGAATGGCGCCGCGGTCGAAGATACGCCGGAGTACGGTGCCGCGCGCGACCGTGCCCATGTGCTGCCGCGCTATCCAAGTGAATGGAAGCACCCCGCGAGCGCGAATCCCGAGCGGAGCTACACGCTCCTGAACCGCGAGGCCCCGGAGTTCATCCGCTTCGTGAATCCCTCGGACTATCGCATCGTGCGCGAGGCCTGCGGCGCGTGTCACCTCAAGACCATCCTCGCGGCCGAGCGCAGCCTGATGTCCACCAACGCGATGTTCTGGGGCGGCGCCGCCTACAACAACGGCCTGCTGCCGTTCAAGAATTACATCCTGGGCGAGGCCTATACGCGCGACGGCCAGGCCGCGATCCTGGAAGGCGCGCCTGCGAGTGCTGCGGAACAGGCGGCCCATGGGATCCTGCCCCGGCTCTATCCGCTGCCGCGCTGGCAGAACCTGCAACCGGCGGACATCTTTCGCGTATTCGAGGACGGCGGCCGCAATCTCTCCAATCTCTTCCCGGAGACCGGACTGCCGAATGTCAGCGGACAGATCCAGCGGCTCGAGGAACCCGGCAGGCCGGATATCCGCCAGTCGAACCGCGGCCTCGGCACCGGCGCGCGCATCGCGGTGCCGGTGCTCAATATCCACAAGACGCGTCTCAACGACCCGTTGGCCTGGTTCCTGGGCACCAACGACCAGCCGGGCGACTACCGCTCCTCGGGCTGCAGCGCCTGTCACGTGGTCTACGCCAACGATCGCGACCCGCGGCATTCCGGGCCTTACGCGCGATTCGGGCACGGCGGCGCGACGCAGACCTCGGACCCGACGATTCCGCGCGATCGGCCCGGGCACCCACTCGTGCACGCGTTTTCGCGCGCGATACCGACCAGCCAATGCATGGTCTGCCACATGCACCAGCCCAACATGTTCATGAACACTTTCCTCGGCTACACCATGTGGGACTACGAGGCCGACGCTCCAGCGATGTGGCCTTCGGTGCAGCGCCGCCCGACCGATGCGGAAATGCGCGCAGCGCTCGACCGCAATCCTGAGGGCGCCGTCGTCCGCGGCCGGTGGTCCGACCCACAATTCCTGGCCCGCGTGTCGGAACTGAATCCGGCGCTGAAGGACACGCAGTTCGCCGACTATCACGGGCACGGATGGAACTTCCGCGGCGTGTTCAAGCGCGACCGCAAGGGCCAGCTGCTGGACGCAGAAGGTCGCGTCGTGCCGGATGATGATCCTTCGAAATTCCAGAAAGCCGTGCACCTGTCATCGATCCACGTGGACGCCGGCATGCACTGCGTGGACTGCCACTTCGCCCAGGACGCGCATGGCAACGGTCATCTCTATGGCGAAGTCGCGCAGGCAGTGGAAATCGACTGCAAGGACTGCCACGGCACGGCGACCGCCTATCCGACACTGCGCAGCTCCGGTCCCGCGGCGGGCCCGAATGGCAGCGACCTGTCGGTGCTGCGCAACCCCGACGGGCGGAGTCGCTTCGAATGGCTGGACGGCCGGCTGTACCAGCGCTCGGTGCTCGACCCGAAGCTCGAATGGGAAGTGTCGCTCGTGAAGGACAGCGTGACGCCGGCGCATCCGCACTACAACGCGAAAGCGGCGCGCGCGAAACTGATGTCGCGCGACCTAAAAAGCCAGGCCTGGGGTGCGGAGGTATCCGCCACAAATCTGGCACACGCCGACGACAAGATGGAATGCTACGCCTGCCATACTTCCTGGACGACAGCCTGCGGCGGCTGCCACCTGCCGATCGAGGCCAATTGGAAGACCGAGTCGCACCGTTACGAGGGCGGCGTCGCGCGCAACTGGGCGAGTTACAACCCGCAGGTCGCGCGCGACGACTTCTTCATGCTGGGGCTGCGCGGCCCGACCAAAGGAGGCAAGATCGCGCCGGTGCGCTCCTCCTCCGCGCTGGTGCTGTCCTCGACGAACGCGAACCGCGAACGCATCTACGCGCAGCAGCCGCCGATCTCGGCATCCGGCTACAGTTCCCAGGCGATGAACCCGCACTACCCTCACACGGAACGCAAGACCGAGACAAGGGTCTGTTCCGACTGCCACCTGGCAGCAAGCGGCGACAACAACGCGATCCTCGCGCAGACGCTGGGACACGGCACGCAGTTCATGAACCTGCTGGGCTTCCATGCCTGGGTCGGCACCGCGGCCGAGGTCGTCGCAGTGCAGGTCACGGAATGGGACGAGCCGCAGGCGGTGATCGGCAGCTACCTGCACCGCTACGCCTATCCTGACTGGAGCGCGCAGCATCGTGACCGGGGGCTGGCGCTGCCAAACGCGCACACGCACCGCTCCGATGCGGCGCGCTGCCTGCAGCTGAGAGGCGAGTATCTTTACGTCGCCGAGGGCGGGCGCGGCCTCGTCGTCTACGACGCGGCCAGCATCGCGAACAAGGGCCATAGCCAGCGCCTCATCACGGCGCCGTTCTCGCCGCTCGGCCATGACACGCGGGTGAGGTCGCGGAACGCGACCTGCGTTGCGCTGCCGACCACGCAGCCCGTACACCCGGCGCGCAACACCGGGCAACTCATGCGCGTGGACAACCTGGAACAGCCGTTCGCGCCGATCTACAACTACGCGCTCGTGACCGATGCCGAGGAAGGACTGATCCTGATCGACGTCAACACGCTTGCCGACGGAGATTTCCGCAATAACCGCCTGTGGCGCGCGTTGACCTGGAACGCCGGCGGCCGCTTGCGCGGCGCGCGCCACGTGACGATCGGCGGCGACTATGCCTACATCATTGCGGACAGCGGACTCATCGTCGTCGATCTGCGGACCCCACTCGAGCCGGTCGTAGTAGCGAGCGTGCCCCTCAACGACGGCCGCGCAACTGCGCTGCAGTTTCGCTACCTCTTCGTGACCGACGCGGAGGGTCTCAAGGTCATCGACGTGACGCGTCCGGAGAAGGCGCGGCTCCTGCCGGAATCCGGCTTGCGGATGGCCTCCGCGCAGGGGCTGTTCCTGGCGCGTACCTACGCCTACGTCGCGGCCGGGGCGCAAGGTCTTGCGATCGTGGACATCGAGCGGCCCGAGCATCCGCGGCTGCTTCAACACTACGATGCCGACGGCGCGATCGAGGATGCACGCGACGTCGTCGTGGCGTCCACCAATGCGTCCCTGTTCGGGTACGTCGCGGACGGCAGCGGCGGCCTCAAGGTGCTGCAGCTGACCGCGCCCGACACGCAACCGAATTTCTACGGCTTCAGCCCCGAACCGCGCCCGCAGCTCATCGCGCGCTACGCGACGCGGCATCCCGCGCTCGGCCTGTCGCGGCCGCTGGAGCGCGACCGGGCTGTGGACGAGACGGGCGGACAGGTCGCCGTTTTCGGACGGCGCGGATCGCGGCCCTTCAACGGCGCGGAGATGCGCCGCCTGTATCTCGACGAGAATGGCGAGCCCTGGCATGTGCAGGACTGAAGTGTTGCGGACCCACGTCTGGCTTCTGGCAGTCGCACTGATTGCGGCGACCGGGCCGGCATCGGCAGAGCCGCCGGCGGACCACCTAGGCGTCGCATCCTGCGCCTCCGGGGTCTGCCACGGCTCGGCGAAGCCGTTGCAGGCCACGGCCGTCCTGCAGAACGAATACGTCACCTGGTCGCATTTCGACCCGCATTCGCAGGCCTACCGCAGCCTGCGTAGTACCGCCTCGGCTGACATCGCAAAGCGGCTAGGGATCGGCTCCCCAGAGCTTGAGCCGATGTGCCTGGCCTGCCATTCCGAAAACGTGAAGCCGGCAGCGCGAGGACCGCGCTTCCAGCTCGATGACGGCGTCGGCTGCGAAGCCTGCCACGGTGCCGCGCGCGACTGGATCGCGAGTCACGACGACCGACCGGTAAATACGCGCGCCGACAGCATCGCCCGCGGGCTCGCGGCCCTCGAACGCGCCGACTCGCGCGCAGCGACCTGCGCGGACTGCCACGTGGGTTCCGCCGACCGGTTCGCCAGCCATGCGCTGATGGCGGCGGGCCATCCGCGGCTGGTGTTCGAGCTGGACACCTATTCCGAACTCTGGCGGACGAGCGGAGGCCGCGAGCACTACCGGCGCGACGACGACTACCGGCGACGCAAGCCTGATTCCGGCAGCGTCGCCATGTGGCTCACGGGGCTCGTCGAGGGTGCGCGGCGCGCGCTCGAGTTGACGCAGAGCGAAGAGTTGTCCCAGGGCGTGCTGCCGGAGTTTTCGCTGTTCAATTGCTACTCCTGCCACCGTTCGATGCGGCTACAGCGCTTCCGCGACCTGCCCGGTGTCGCACCGGGCAGCCTCAGGGTGAATGACAGTGCGCTCGTGATGCTGGCCGCGGCGCTCGACGCGATCGATGCCGGGCGCGCGGTCCGGTTGCGCGAGGCGACGGCCGGGCTGCACCGTGCGGCCGCCCGCGGCATGCCGGCCCTGCGTGAGGCCGCCGGTTCGCTGTGGGACGAATTGCCGGCGTTGCAGCGCGAACTCGGCGCACGCAGATTCGGGCCTTCCGAACGGCGTGCGTTGCTGCGCTCGGTGCTTGCCGCCGCGGAACGCGGCGAGTATCCCGATTACGCCGCCGCCGAACAGGCGGCGATGGCCGTGACGATGCTGCTGGCAGAGTCGGGACTGGCTGTCGAGTCCAACCCACAGGTCGAGGCGCTGTTCGCGGACCTCAGGGATGACGAGCGCTACGACGCAGAGCGTTTCCGCCGCATTCTCGCCAGGATCGGGTATTCCGGCGCGGCGCCGCAGGAAGCGCCGGACGTGCGCCCACGCTGACCCCCTGTTGCCTACCATTGTTGAGCGCGGGCGAGTCTCTGCCCGGCTCCGGTCCGGATAGCTATACTGCGCGGAACATATTGGCTGCCGGCGGCTGCCGGCGGAACTGTCGAGGGTCGCGGCCGTCTATCGGACGCAGACCGGCTAACGGACCACTGGATCTCATCTCAATGGCACTGACACAACGCACCGTCGCCCGGGCGGCACCCGCGATTTGCGCCCTGTTCTGGGTCCTGATCCTTGCCGGCTGCAGTCTCAAGAGTCCACCCCATGCCGCGCCGGCGAATCCCGTGGCAGAGTCCGGCGACGGCGAAGTCGCGCTCAGCTGGGGCGCGGTCACCGGGGCCACGAAGTACGTGATCCTGTGGACCGACACGGCCGGTGGCGATTTGACCAATCAAATCAAAGACATAACAGCGACGAATTATCTGTACACGGGTCTGACCAACCTCCGCACTCACCGCTACCGGATCGCCGCCGAGACCGGCGGCGGACGCGGACCCGAGAGCATCCTGGTCACCGCCGAGCCCGGACCGTTACCCGGGGACGTGGAGTGGGCCGCGGTCACCAGCAACAAGCCCAAGGCGCCCACCGACCCGGACGACCCTGCCAACCCCAACCCCGGCCACACGGTCCATTTTGCGACGGCCCAGGGTGCGACCAGCTACCGCGTGTACATCGCGTCATCCCAGGATCAACTGGCCGGTCGCCGTCCGCTGGCCCTGTTCGAAGAGGCCACCAGCTCGCCGCACCGGCGTCTACAGATTCCGATTGGCGCAGCAGCCTACTATCGGGTCATCGCGATGAACGGGAGTCGCATTGGCTTCGGCGGCCCGGTCGTGGTTGCGCCGACCTTCGGCATTACGACCTATGACCTGCCGAGCGTCGGGGCAGCATTTGGCGACCCGAATGCCGACAACTGTCTCGATCTCGCGAGCGCCAACGGCAATATCACTAACAACGTTTGCCTGGGCAGTTTCTCCGCCCGCAACCTGACGGATGCCGGCCTCGCCGAACTCCTGGCGACGGGCCGGACCAACGGGGATTCGCGCTTCGCGGATTTCACCGGCGACCGCCGCGACGATCTGTTCAGCAATACGCTCTCAGCGGCCGACGACACCGCCTCGCGCGCGTTGCTGCACGTCAACCAGGGAACCGGCAATTACCTTTCGAATGCCGGCGTCGCCGCGCTCGGCATCGGCGGCTTCGGCGGCACGCTGCTCGCCGCGGATTTCGACAATGACAACGACGTCGACCTGTTCGCGCCGCATGACCATACGCGCGGCGATGGCGCACGGAACTGGTTGCTCGGCAACGACGGCGGCGGCGTATTCACCGATGTCGCCGCCGCGAGCGGAGTCGACACCAATCCGGCCGGCGCCGACTTCGTTCCACGCGGCGGCCAGGCGGTTGACTTCAACGAGGACGGCCGCGTGGACCTCCTGTTCGGGTCGCGCCTGCTGGTCAACAACGGCGGCGGCGCGTTCAGCGACGGAAGCGGCGCGGCCGGCATGCCGGTCCGCGCGGACCAGGGGCTCAAGCTGATCGACGTGGACCTCGACGGCGACCTCGACCTGATCCATCACGACGGCGCCGTCACGCGTCTCTATCGCAACACGGCCGGCGTGTTTGACGGCGGGACGATCATCAGCGAGGACACGACACAGCCGACATTCGGCTTCGGGCTGAACGTCTGCGACATCAACAGCGACGGCTTTGAGGACGTGATCATCGCGAGCAATGTCACCGCCACCGGCACCGGCGTGCCGAAGCTCCTGGTCAACGTCAACGGGCAGCTGATGCCGTCGGCCATTCCGCGGGAACTGGCGGCCGGCACGAACGATCTCGTCGCACACAACGACCTGATCGCCTGCGGGGACATGGACGTCAGCGGCGTGGCCGACATCGTCATACGCTGGGGACAGACCTATCGTCTGCTGAGGGCCGCGTCGGCGCTTTCGACGCGGCTGCGGATCCGCGTGCTCGGCTCAGGGGGCGAGCGCAACCAGCAGGGTCGAATCGTCAGGATCGTGCCGCGCTCGACGCCAGGCCGCATCATGACGCGCGTGATCGAGTCAGGCTCAGGCCTGCATTCGCAGAACCAGTACGACCTGCTGGTCGGCGCCCCGTGGACCGGCACCTACGATATCTCGGTGCGATTCAGGAGCGGCGTCGTCACGGCGACGGCCGAGCCCAGCGCCTCGCTGACGATCTTCGAAGACGGACGGGTCGTCACCGGGCTGCAATAGCCTGGAGTCACCGGCCGTTTTCACCTTTGCCCGGTTCCAGGAGTAATCTTCCGCCAGTCATCCCCAGAACGTCAGGGAGGCGGCAATGAACACGAAACCCTGCACCGGGCCCCGTGCGCTGTGGGCGATCAGCCTGGCCTTTATCGTCTCGGCATCCGCGTCCGCCGCAGCGCCGGACAAGGCGGCCTATGAAGTCTGGATCATCGACCAGTCCGATACGCGCGGCCTGGATCACGGCGGCACGCTCCACATATTCGCGGGCAAGGATCTTGCGGGCGGGCGCGTGCCGCCGCCCGGGTCGGCTGTCACCGTCGACCTCGGCGGCGCCGCGGCTGCGCTGTGCCGCGATCGGACCGGCGCGAATCCGGTGCGGCCGCATATGGTGCTGTTCAATGCCCAGCACACGCACGCGGTCGTCGCTTTCGTCGCGAGCGGCCACGTGCTGGTTCTCGACGCGACCACCCGCGCTCCGCTCGAGTGCATCCGCACGACCCAGTCACCGACCGGACGCCAGGCGCATGCGGCGTTTCCGGCGCCGGACGGCTCCTACATCCTCGTGGCCAACCAGAACGGCAAGCGCCTCGAACGCATCGATTCGGATTTCGCGGGTAACCGCTTTGTCCACAACCCGGAGGCCACGCTCGATCTCGCGAGCTGTGAAACGCCGTCAGGCAAGCCCTGCCAGGCTCCGGGGCTGCGCCCGGACAATGCCCCGATTTGCCCGGTCATCAGCCAGGCGGGCGACCTTGCGTTCGTGACCCTGCGCGGCGGCGGCATGCTGGTCGTCGACCCGCGCCCGACGCCGATGCGCATCGTCGCCGAGTACGACATGGACACCGTCAATGGCAACGGCTGCGGTGGCATGCAGGTCCGCGGCCGGATGTACGTGAATTCGGGCGGCCGGCCCGGCCCGATGGCGCACCTGCATGTCTACGGCTTCGACGTCTACCGCTTCGCGCTCGACGAATTTCGCGCGGCCGGGCCGCTCACGCCCAACACGCCGGCCGCAACGACCGTTTATCAGGTGGACGGCCAGCATGATTCGCACGGCATGGTGTTGACGGGGAGGAAGGGCAAGTACCTCTGGGCCTTCGACCGCCACGCCGACACCGTCGAAGTGCTCGCGACGGCCGACGATTCGCACGTGGGGACAATCGCGCTCGATGGACTGCTGACCGGCAACGCGGCACCGGACCTTTCCGACATCGCTCCGTCCGGCGATCTGGTTTTCGTCGCGTTGCGCGGCCCGACGCCTTTGAGCGGCGACCCGCACAATGCCCGCGGGTCCACGCCGGGGCTCGGCATTCTGCGGGTCTCCGAAGGCGGCCGCGGCGGCGAGCTGATCGGCATCGTGCGGCTCAGCAATGTTGGAGCGGATGGCGTCGAGCGCGCCGATCCCCATGGCCTGCGGGTGCGCCGGCTGAACTGATCGCCTCGCGCTCACACCTGCGAAGTTCGGCCGGGTCCCGTGCGTGATCAGCGCACAACGGCCACCGCTCGCCCCGCATCCCACTCGCTGGACATCAGCCCCAGCAGCTCGCCGGGCACCCGCTCGCGCTCCTCGCGCAGGGTCTGTGTCATCGCATCCGCAATCCGCTCCAGCACGCGCTCTGGCCGCGCGACCTGGCAGATGGCCCGCCCGAACTCGAGCAGGGTGGCGCGGTCCGGATACTGTTTGGACTTCGCAAGATTCAATGCGAGGGTGCGATCGTACTTGGTGATCCCGGCCGCACTCGGCGAAAGCGCATAGATGCTCGTCGTCACGACGTCGTAAAGCGGTGCCAATCGGATGGACGTACGGTCGCCCGGATGTGAGTACACCAGGCCGAAATTCTTCAGGTGCCCGTCTCCGTTTCGCACCATGACGACAAGACAGACGTACTCGTAGAAACGCTGAAGCTGTGGCAGTGGGTCGCTCTCGGTGCAATAGAGCCGGATCGCCTTCGAAATACCTTCGTAACTACCCTGGTACTTCTCGCGGTTCGGCCGGTTCATCAGTACGGCCATGTCCTCGAAACCGAGCGCCGTGCTGCCCTGAAGGTCGAAGCGCTCGACGACGAACAGTCCGCCATCGTCTGACAGCCAGAAATCTGGCACGGGCAGGCCGGCGCGCCGCGCGGCGCTCATGCAGAGGTATTCGTTCTGAGTCAGTTGCGGGAATTCCTCGCCGCTCGCCTTGACGATCAGGTCCGAGTACGCCAGCGTCGTCCGCTCGGCAAGTGGCGCAGCCTTGTCCGCATCCGGCAGCAGCACCTTGGGC
>CAYZDW010000158.1:0-4339 GCA_964477175.1 uncultured Steroidobacteraceae bacterium
GCCTCGGGGATCATCGGCATATAGATCGTGACGCGGTCGCCCTTGGCGACGCCCGTGGCGCGCAGTGCATTGCTGAAGCGGCAGACCTCGGCGTGCAACTCGCGGTAGCTGATGGCGCGCGAACTGCCGGGATCGTCACCCTCGAACAGGAGCGCGGTCTTGTCGCCGCGCGCGGCGAGCTGGCGGTCCAGGCAGTTGACTGAAACGTTGAGTTCGCCGTCCTCGAACCAGCGCACGCGAAAGTCGGCAGGATCGAAGGACACGTCCTTGATCCGTGTCGGGAACCGCATCCAGTCGATGCGTTTCGCGATGCGCGCCCAGAAGCCTTCCGGGTCCCGCACCGATTCCAGGTACATCGCCTCGTAATCCACGGCCTTGACCTTGGCGTCCCTGGCGAAGGCCTCCGGGACGGGGTGCTTGTGCACGTTCATGGGGACTCATTCTAACTAACGGCCGGCAGCGGGCATTCGATACAGCATTGATGCAGGTCAAGGCGCCAGCTGCGCCAATAAGTAGCCTAGGAACAGGGCTCCAGGAGCGAGCTATGGAAAGAATTCTGCTGTTGTTGCTGATTTTCGCCGCGCGTGCCGCCGCCGGCGAAGGGCTGGAGACGCTCGTTACGGATGGCAAGGCGGGGCTCGACCTGCGTTATCGCTACGAAGATGTCGATCAGGGCGGCAAGCCCTCCACCGCCAAGGCCAATACCCTCCGGCTGCGACTGAATCTGGCGACCGGCACCGTTGGCGGATTCTCCGGCTTCACGGAGTTCGACCATGTGCAGGTCGTAGGCTCCGAGCATTACGACAGCACGCGCAACGGCCTGACGCGCTATCCCGTGGTCGCGGATCCCGAAGGCACCGACCTGAACCAGGCCTATCTACAGTATGCGGCCCCGGCCGGCACGACCCTACGCCTTGGCCGCCAGCGCATCCGGCTGGACAGCGAGAGATTCATCGGCTCCGTCGCGTGGCGGCAGAACGAGCAGACCTACGATGCGTTTTCGCTGGAAACGAAGGCACTGCCCGGCGCTACGGTGACCTACGCGTATCTTGACGAGGTGCGGCGCGTGTTCGGGCCGGATTCCGGCTCACCCCAGGCGACGTTCGATAGCAACAGCCATGTTCTCAACCTGAAGCTGACGTCACTCTCGGTCGGCGCATTAACCGTCTATGGCTACCACCTGGATTTCGACGATGCGCCGCAATTGTCCGCGGATACTTATGGTGCCCGCTACGATGGCAGCCACGCGCTCGGGGAGCAGCTGAAGTTCGGCTGGGCGCTCGAGTTCGCGAGGCAGCGGGACACCGGCGCCAATCCGGTCCGGATCGATACGCATTACAACCTCGTCGAGATGAGCCTGAAGACCACCGCGGCCGGAGTGATCGTCGGCCGCGAGGTATTGTCCGGCGAGCGCGGCACATTCACGTCGGCGACCAACCCGGCTTTCCAGACCCCGCTCGCGACCCTGCACAAGTGGCAGGGCTGGGCTGACAAGTTTCTGACGACGCCGAGTGCCGGCATCGAGGACGTTTACGTCGGGGTGAATGGAAGCCTGGCGGGATTCAACGGCCAGGCGGTCTGGCACGAGTACTCGGCCGAGGCGACCGGGCTGGATTACGGCACCGAGCTCAACCTGTCGGTGGCGAGGAAGTTCGCGAAGCGCTACGAAGTCCTGGTCAAGTACGCCGACTATTCCGCGGAGGGCCTGTTCACGGACACGCGCAAGCTGTGGTTGCAGCTTGGCGCGGCGTTCTGAGGGCCGCTGCTTACAGTTCGGCCTCCCGGAAGCTGTCGCAGGCCTCAAGCGTGCCGGCATTGAACCCGCGCCGGTCCTCGATGTTTTCACTCTGCCTGCGTCCGCGCCAGCGCATGTTGCCCCCGATTTCCGGCGCTACTTCAGGAGAACGCGCGCGGCAGGTAATGGTCGATCAGGAGCGCCGCGAACAGGAGCGCCAGGTAATTGATGGAATAGCGGAAGGTTCGCATCGGCAGGTCGGCGCGATCGGAAACGCGCAGCGCCCAGGCGTAGCGCAGGAACACGCCGTCGAGGACGAGCGCGGCGGTCAGGTAGCCGAGGCCCGCCATGCCGGTCAGCCAGGGCATGACCGTAACGACTGTGAGCAGGATCGTGTAGTACCAGATGAAGAGCTTGGTGTATTCGACACCGTGCGTGACCGGCAGCATCGGAATCCCGACGCGCGCGTACTCGTCGCGCCGCGCGATCGCGAGCGCCCAGAAATGCGGCGGCGTCCACGCGAAGATGATCAGGAACAGCAGCAGCGCGTTGGAATCCACCGCGCCCGTGACCGCGGCCCAGCCGAGTACCGGCGGTGCCGCGCCTGCAGCCCCGCCGATCACGATGTTTTGCGGCGTCGCGCGCTTGAGCCACACGGTGTACACGACCGCATAGCCGATCAGCGAGACGAAGGTCAGGATCGCCGTCAGCGCATTGACCAGCAGTGCGAGGATCAGCATCGAACCCGCACCCAGCACGAAGGCGAAGGACAGCGCATAGGCCTCGGACACCGTGCCGCGCGGCAGCGGGCGCTGCCGTGTGCGTTCCATCTCGGCGTCGATGCGCCGATCGAGCACGTGATTGATGGCGGCGGCCGAGGATGCGGCGAGCGCGATGCCGAGCGTGCCCCAGACGAGCGCGTCCGCGGGCGGGAAGCCGGGCACGGCGAGGAACATGCCGACGATCGCCGTGAACATGATCAGCGAGACGACCTTGGGCTTGGTCAGCTCGAAGTAATCGCGGGCCTTGGCCCATGTGGCAGAGGCTGCTCGGTCTGCGCTGTGATCCTTGGCGGTCATGCGATTCCGGGTGCGAAGCGCGGGAGGGCGATGCTAGCACAGCCCATGTTCAAGGCTCCGGCGGCAGCCCGGTCGTTGCGGCGCTGCCGGTCCTGATCCAGTACCTGTAACTCGCGGCCTCAGGATCGCAGGCGGATCCGGCCGCCTTCCGGACGCGGGCTGAGGTAGCGCAGCAGCGTAATCATCGCGAGCACCAGCGCCGCCGCGCCGGCATTGTGCAGTGTGCCGAGCCATAGCGGCCAGCCCTGCCAGACCAGGTTCATGCCGATCAGTATCTGCAGGACCAGCGCGACTAACACGACCGTGCCCGCAGCGCGAGTGAGCATGGTCTGGCCGCGCCGCCAGATACCCACGACGAGCAGCAGCAGCACGAGCGCTGTCAGGTAGGCGCCGAGCCGGTGCGAGTAATGGATCGCGACGCGTGCAGGCGCGTCGAGTACGCCGCCCTCGTAGTCGATGCCGAGCCCCCGCCACAAGACAAAAGCATTTGCGAAATCCATGTCGGGCCACCAGCGCCCGTGGCAGGCTGGGAATTCCGCGCAGGCCGCGGCCGCGTAATTGCTGCTGGTCCAGCCGCCGAGCGAGACCTGCAGGATCACGACGATCATTGCCACGAGAGCGAGACGGCGCACAGGCCGCTCGGCCGCCTTCAGTTCGCGGCGCTCGGGCGTGAGCGCGAGCCACCACAACAAGGACAGCGTCGCAAGGCCACCCAGCAGGTGCAGCGTCACGATCAGCGGTTTCAGCAGAAGCGTCACGGTCCACATTCCGAGGAGCGCCTGCAGGATGACCAGTGCGACCACTGCCCATGGCAATACGCGCGGCTGCGCTGGGTCACTGCGATTCCAGACCGAAAACGCCGCCAGGCCGAGGATGACGATCCCGAGCGCTCCCACGATGTAGCGGTGCACCATCTCGTTGAGTGCTTTCTGATAGTCGAACGGGCGGTCCGGAAACGCGGCGCTGACGGCGCCGACGTTTTCTGCGACCTGCGATGGATGAATGTGTCCGTAGCAACCGGGCCAGTCCGGGCATCCGAGCCCCGCATTCGTCAGGCGCACCCAGGCGCCGACCACGACGACGATCGCGCAAAGCAGAGCGGCGACCGCCGCGGCGCGCCGAAACCATTTGAGGCCCGAACTCGTGGACATCGTGCGGCTAACGAGCGCGCGCCGCTGTCGATGCGCGTCCGGAAGAGCGGCGGGTCAGGTTACTGGAACGCTTCATAGGCCCACGCGATACACAATGCGGCCAATACTAACCAGATGACAACAATGACGACTCCTGCGGCGCGGCTTACAGGCTCACCGTTTGCCATGATTTCATGTGCTCGTGCTCGGCATTCGGCCAATACAGGAGCTGGAATCATTCTTACCGCAAGGGTGATCCCCATAGGAATCAGTATCAGGTCGTCCAGATAGCCCAGCACCGGAACGAAGTCCGGGATCAAGTCGATGGGACTCAATGCGTAGGCAACGACACCGGCCACGAAGAGCTTGGCGTACCACGGTGTTTCGGGATGGCG
>CAYZDW010000159.1:0-3391 GCA_964477175.1 uncultured Steroidobacteraceae bacterium
CGTCTGGACCTCGAACGACCGGCGCTACCAGGTCGGCCTGCACGGCAGGAACCTGGGCGACGAGGAGTACAAGGTCGCCGGTTACAACTTCCCGACGCTGGGCGGGGGCACAGTCACGGCTTTCTACGGCTACCCGCGGACGGTTACCGGCACGGTCAGCGTCCGGTTCTGAGCGCAGGCGCCGGATCGGCGCGAGAACGGCGCATGGCGGTTCCCCCCGCCATGCGCCGTTTGCATTTTTCGGCTCGCGAAGCCTCAATGACCAGATGATCCGGTCCCTGGCCTGCGGTTTTCTACTGGTCTTCTCCGGCCCCGCAATGGGCGAGGAGGCGCTGCCTCGGCTCAACGTCCTGCCGGGCAGCCTGACCGTTTCCGGCGTCTCATCGGGCGGCTACATGGCGACGCAATACCAGGTCGCCTATGCGAAGGACGTCGCGGGCGCCGGCATCATCGCCGCCGGCCCCTGGCTCTGCGCGCAGGGCTCGCTGATGCGCGCGCTGGACGAATGCATGAAAGGCGGCCCGATCGGGCCGGACATCGCGCCGCTCGTCGCGGCGGCGCGCGAGAGCGCGAAAGCGGGCGGCATCGATGATCCATCCTGGCTCGTACCGGACCGCGTTTTCGTGTTTCACGGCTCGCGCGATGCGACGGTCGGCGCTGCCGTGGTCGATTCCCTGCTGCGCTTCTACCGCGCCTTCGTTCCGCCGGAGCGCATCCGTTACGAAACGAGCGTGGCGGCCGCACATGGCTTTCCCACGAGGGATGAGGGCGCTGCCTGCGGCACGGCGGCGTCACCCTGGATCAATGACTGCGATTACGACGGCGCCGGAGAGTTGCTGCGTCAGCTTTACGGCGAACTTCACGAGCCCGTGGACAGCTTGAGCGGCAAGCTTCAGGGCTTCGACCAAAGTCGCCATGTATCCGGCGGCGCGCTCGCCTCGCTCGAGGACAGCGGCTGGGTCTACGTCCCGAAAGATTGCGCGGCGGGCAAGCCCTGCCGCATTCACGTTGCCTTCCACGGCTGCCGGCAGGGCAGCGGCTTCGTGGGGGCGGCTTTCGCGCGCGATGCGGGCTACAACCGCTGGGCCGACGCGAATCGCATCGTCGTGCTGTACCCGCAGGCCGCGAAGAGCTGGTTCTGGCCCTTCAATCCGCAGGGCTGCTGGGACTGGTGGGGTTACAGCGGCGCGAACTACGCGACGCGCGACGGTGCGCAGCTGGCGAGCGTTCACCGCATGCTCCAGGCGCTCGGCGCCCGCTGAACTGCCGTCTCAGTCCTCCATGTGCCGGCGGGACGGCCGGGACCCCGTGAGTGAGCGAATAAAGATCGACTGAGCGAACGAGCGGGGTCCCAGCCGTGTTGCCAGACGCGCGAAGGATTGGCGGCCAAATCCCGTCTAAATCACCGCAAGCTCGAGAACACCCTGCGAGCACCAGGAGGAACTCACATGTTCACGGTATTACATAACCGGCCTGTCCTACCGCTGGCGATAGCGGCCGTCGCGCTGGGGATTTCCGCGGCAGCCAACGCCCAGGTAATTCCATTCAGCGAGGCGCGGATCTTCTTCGAACTCAACGACACCGATGGCGATCTGGGCATCCATGCGTCGATTGACGGCGAACCATGGAAGTTCCTCGCGATCGAGGATCCGAGTGGGCGTCGGATTCTCAGTGCTACACCGACCGGACGACTGCGGCTCCAGGGAATGACGCAGTTTTTCTTCGAAAGCGCCGAGCCCTCGTTCGACGAACTGGATCCTGCCGACTTCTTCGCGCGCTTCCCCGAAGGCCCATACGAGATCGAGGGGATCACGCTGGAAGGCGAAGAAATGGAAAGCACGGTCGTGCTCTCTCACCGGCTGGCCGGGCCTCCCGGCAACCTGCGTATCAACGGCATTCCAGCTGCTGAGAGTTGCGATGTTCCCGGCGTTCCGGTGGTCAGTGCGCCGGTTGTCATCACCTGGGATGCGGTGACGAAAGCGCATCCGACGCTGGGCTCGCGCGGGCCCGTGAAAGTCGACCGATACCAGGTCTTTGCGGAACAGCGCAAGCCGAACGCGCTGAAGTACAGCCTGGATCTGTCCCCGACGATGACCCGGTACACGGTTGCCCCGGAACTTATCGCCGTCGGCGACCGTGAGTACAAGTTCGACATCCAGGTACGCGAGGCTAACGGCAACCAGACCGCTGCCGAGAACTGTTTCAAGATGCGGTAGCACCTGCTACTTTTCGGATCATCATGGGCTCCTGGCGTCTCGCCATTCTGGGCTTCTCGATCATCGCAGCCGCTGTTGCGCTGACCGTTGCCGGTGTCGATCGTTTCGACACCGGCACGGCGCAACAGCCAGCCACCGTGGATTCGCGATTTGTGCCCCCAAGGCTGATCGTGGCCGCGGATTCAACCGCGCGGCCATCCGCTGACGGTCCGGCCGGCCGCGACCTCAGGCCAGATGTGGAGATGCCGGACCTCGTGCGCACCAGCGACGCGCGCAGGGCCGCGCTGCAGTCAATTGCAGCGCTGGCGGAAACACCCGGGCAGCTCGAGGACGCGGCCCTGGCCGGCGCCGCACTGAGTCACGTGGAGCCCGCGGTTCGCGAGGAAGCCGTTCATGCCCTGGGCGAGCGCGGCGGCATCATTGCCCTGCAAACGCTGCAGCAGGCGCTTCTGGATCCGAGCCCAAGTGTGCGGGACGCGGCGTTCCGGGCCTTTATCGACATGGGCGGAGATGCGGCGGTGCTGGCTCTTGGTTCAGCGCTGGGTGCCGAGGATGCCTTGACACGATTGAACGCAGTGGACGCGCTCGGCGAAATCGGTGGACCCGACGCCGCCCGGTACCTGGAATCAATGCTCCAGGACGAGAACGACATCGTTCGCCAAGCAGCCGCCCAATGGCTGGCCGAACTGTCCGGCGGCGCCACTCAGAAGCGCTAACCGAGTAGGTGCCGGGTCGTAGTTTCGTAGCTATTGCCCGCAACTCCCGCCGCCGCACTCTCCAGGTTTTCGCGCAATAACTACGAAACTACGACCCGGCACCTAAAGAACTGCCGTCGCTTCGATCTCGACCTTCGCTCGCGGCTCCAGCAGTCCCGCAACCTGCACGACGGACATCGCCGGGAAATGCCGGCCGATGACTTCGCGATAGGCCGCGCCGATGCCCTCGATCGAGGCGTAGTACTCCTCACGGCTTGTGACGTACCAGGTCAGGCGCACGAGATGTTCAGGCTTCGCCCCCGCGCAGGCGAGCACCTCGATGATGTTGGCGAGCGCCTGACGCACCTGGGCGGCCAGCTCGTCGCTGACGATGCGCTCTCCGGCGTCCCAGCCGATCTGTCCGGAGATGTAAATCTGCCGGCCCTCGGCCGCGACGCCATTGGCATAGCCACGCGGCCG
>CAYZDW010000160.1:0-6272 GCA_964477175.1 uncultured Steroidobacteraceae bacterium
GAACCCCGCCGAGCCGACCTGACGCAAAGTGGGCTCAGGCGCGCGCCAGGCGCCTGCGCATGCCGTCGAGTTCATCGCGCAGCCGTTCCGGCACTCGCGATCCGAAAGTGTCGAGATACCGGCCGATCTCGTCGAACTCCCGCTGCCATTCCGCTGCATTGACCGCGAGCAGTTCCGTGACTGTCTCATCCGGCAGATTGAGGCTGGACAGGTTGAGTGCATCGCAGTGCGGGACCGCCCCGATCGGTGTATCAACCGCCGCCGCGCGTCCATCGCAACGCTCGATGATCCATGCCAGCACGCGCAGGTTCTCGCCGTAGCCGGGCCACAGAAAACGCCCGCCCGTGTTCCGGCGGAACCAGTTGACGTGGAAAATGCCAGGCAGTCGGGTGGCGCGTTCGCCAATGGAAAGCCAGTGCCGCCAGTAATCACCGAAGTTGTAGCCGGCGAAGGGCTTCATCGCCATCGGGTCACGGCGTACAACGCCGACATCGCCGGTGGCCGCGGCCGTCGTCTCCGAGGCCATCGCTGCGCCGACCAGGACGCCGTGCTGCCAGTCGCGGGCCTGGAAGACAAGTGGAGCCAGCGTGCGCCGCCGGCCACCAAAAACCAGTGCGGTGATCGGCACGCCCTGCGGCGCGTCCGCCATCGGCGAGTAGCTGGGATTCTGCCGTGCGGAGACCGTGAATCGGGAATTGGGATGGGCCGCGGGCCCCTTGGCGGAGTCGAATGGACGCCCCTGCCAGTCGGTTACCGGCGTGCCTTCGTTGCGGCCTTCCCACCAGGGCTGGTTATCGGCGGTCACGCCGACATTGGTGAAAATCGTGTCGCGGCGGATCATCGCGAACGCGTGCCGGTTGGTCTGCGCATTGGTGCCCGGCACCACGCCGAAGTAGCCAGCTTCCGGATTGATCGCCCAAAGGCGCCCGTCAGGCCCCGGGTGCAGCCAGGCAATGTCGTCGCCGACCGTCCAGATCTTCCAGCCGGGCATGCCGGCCGGCGGGATCAGCATCGCGAGATTGGTTTTGCCGCAGGCGGACGGGAACGCGCATGCCAGGTAGTGAATTTCGCCGGCGGGATTCTCGACGCCGACGATCAGCATGTGCTCAGCCAGCCAGCCTTCCCGACGCGCCTGCCAGCTCGCAATGCGCAGCGCATGGCACTTCTTGCCGAGCAGCGCGTTGCCGCCATATCCGGAACCGAAGCTCTGGATCTCCAGGGACTCCGGAAAATGCATGATGAAACGGCGTTCGGGATCCAGTTCGCCGATCGAATGCAGGCCCTTGACGAAGCCACCATCCCGGGCAATCCGCTTCAACGCCGGGTCGCCAGCGCGGGTCATCAAGTGCATGTTGGCCGCGACGTAGGCGCTGTCGGTGATTTCGACTCCGCAGCGCGCGTAAGGTGAATCGAGCGGGCCCATGCAATAGGGAATCACATACATCGTGCGGCCGCGCATGCAGCCGCTGAACAGGTCGTCCATTCGGCGGCGCGCTTCCGCGGGCGCCATCCAGTTGTTGTTGGGGCCGGCGTCGTCCTGCGATTCGCTGCACACGAAGGTCAGGTGCTCGACGCGCGCGACATCCGACGGATGGGAGCGATGCAGGTAGCAGCCCGGATGCGTTGCGGGATTCAACGCAATGAAGTCGCCCGACTCCAGCAGGCGCTGGATCAGCAGGCGATACTCGCTGCCTGCGCCGTCACACCAGTGCACCCGGTCGGGCCGCGTGCGGCTGGCTACCTGCTCGACCCAGTGCCTCACGTCTGCCGGAGCTTTTGCGGGTGTTGTCAGTCGATCGGATGCTGTCGCCATGCCTGCCTCGTGAGCGGGAGCCCGGATTATAAGCAGCCTGGCTCCGGGGTGACCGAAACTGCATGAGGCCACAGCCGAAACTCGTTGATCCCGAACGGGAATGCCCTGAGACTGCCGGGATGACCGGTTCCGGATCCTATTCCAGGTTGCTCGGGCCTGATGGCCCGCTCGCGCGCGTGATCGAGGGCTTCGAATCGCGCCGCGAACAGCAGTTGATGGCCGACTGGGTTGGCGAAACGCTCGCGAGCCGCGGCATGCTCGCCATCGAGGCCGGCACCGGCACCGGCAAGACCTATGCCTACCTCGTGCCGGCCCTGCTGTCGGGGCGGCAGGTCATCATCTCGACCGGCACCCGGACTTTGCAGGACCAGTTGTTTCACCGCGACCTGCCGACGGTGTCCGGGGCGCTGGGCCGGCCGGTGCGCGTCGCGCTTCTGAAGGGACGCGCGAATTACCTCTGCCGTCATCGCCTGAACCTGGCGGACGCGATGCCCGCGCTGCCGGGGATGGAGCCGCCCAGCGGCAAGATGATCGCGCGGATCCGGAAATGGGCGCGCAGCACGAAGAGCGGCGACCTGGCGGAGGTCAAGACCCTGCGCGATTCCGATCCGGCTTGGAGCGTCGTGACATCGACGCGCGAGAACTGCCTAGGCGCCGAGTGCCCGGAGTACTCGCGCTGCCACGTCGTCCTGGCGCGGCGCGAGGCGCAGGCGGCCGATATCGTCGTCGTCAACCACCACCTGCTGTTGGCCGACCTGGCGCTCAAGGACGAGGGATTCGGGGAACTGCTGCCGGGCACCGAAGCCGTCGTGCTGGACGAGGCGCACCAGGTTCCGGAGATCGCCGCGCAGTTCTTCGGCTTGTCGCTTGCAGGGCGGCAGTGCACGGCATTCGCGCGTGACACGCACGCGGAGCTGACGCGTGCCGGTCTCGCCCAGTCCGCCACGCGCGCGCGACTCGCGACGCTCGAGGATGCGATCGCGCGCGCGCAGGCGGCGATCTCAGGGCGTGGTGAGCGCATCGAATGGGATGCCTTGCCCGAGGAGTTCAGCGTCGCCCTCGAAGGGGCGGGGGCGGCGCTGGCGCGTATCGCCGAGGACCTGGCGGAAACAGACTCGGAGGATCCGGGCCTGCGCCAATGCCGACGGCGCGTGGCCAAGCTGGGTGAAACGCTGCGGCAGCTGCTCGATGCCGAGCCGGACGGCGGCCTGCGTTGGGTCGAAGCGGGAACTCGCGGGTTCACGCTGTCCTTCACGCCATTCGAGGTCGCGACCCGGCTCGGCGATTTGATGCGGGCCCAGGGCGGCGCCTGGATTTTCACGTCGGCGACGCTCGCCGTCGGCGATGATTTCTCGCATTTCCTCGGCCGCGTCGGCGCGGCGGGCGCGCCATGCGTGCGCATCGACAGCCCCTTCGATTTCGAGCGGCAGGTTCTGCTGCACCTGCCGACCGGCATGCCGGATCCGGCGAGTCCCGCATACACGGGGCGTGTGCTCGATGAAGCCTTGCCGCTGGTCGAGGCGGCAGGGGGTCGCAGTTTCCTGCTGTTCACGAGTCACCGGGCGCTACGCGAAGCGGCTCGCCGGCTCGAGGCCTTGCCGATGTTCCGGGGCGTATACCCATTGCTGGTCCAGGGGGAAGCGCCGCGCGAGACCTTGCTTGCGCGATTTCGCGAATTGGGCAATGCCGTGCTGCTCGGCACCGCGAGCTTCTGGGAAGGCGTGGACGTGCGTGGTCATGCGCTAGCGCTCGTGGTCATCGACAAACTGCCGTTCGCCGCGCCCGAGGATCCGCTCCTGAAAGCGCGTCTCGAGGGCATCCGGCGGCGCGGCGGGAATCCGTTTCACGAGTTCCAGTTGCCACAGGCGGTGCTGGCGCTGAAGCAGGGCTTCGGACGCCTGATCCGCGACCGTGAGGATTTCGGCGTTGTGGTCATTTGCGACCCGCGGATCAGGAGCCGTGGCTACGGGGCATTGTTCCTCGCTTCCCTGCCGCCGGCCCGCCTGGCCGCCGATGCTGCCGAGGCTGCGGCATTTCTACGCAAGCGGCTCGCGGAGGCCGGGCTTCGGGTTCCCGAGGCTCTACAGGCATGAAGCTGCTCGCGCTCGATTCGGCGACCGAGGCCTGCTCTGCGGCGCTCCTGCAAGAGGGCGGAATGATCGAGCGCTACGAGTTGCTTGGCCGCGGCCATGCGGAGCGGCTGCTGCCAATGGTGGACGAGCTGCTGGTGGAGGCGGGGATCGGCCTCTCTGCGCTCGATGCGATCGCCTTTGGGCGCGGGCCGGGCAGCTTCACGGGGCTTCGCATCGCTGCCGGCATCACGCAGGGTCTCGCGGCCGGCGCGCGGCTTCCGGTACTTCCGGTCAGTGATCTCGCGGCGGTCGCGTCGGCCGGCGCAAGACTCTCTGGCAAGAACCAAATCCTGGTCTGCATGGATGCGCGCATGGGCCAGGTCTATTGGGCCGCCTTCGATTGCAGCGCAGGCCAGCCGCTTGCGGTGACGGAGGAAGCGGTGGCGGATCCGGCGAGCGTCGCGCCACCGGGCCCGGAGCCCTGGTTTGGCGCAGGTCACGGATTCACTGCCTATCCGGTTCTCGCCGCAAGCCTCGGCGCGAGGCTTGCCGGGATGGCGGCAGAATTATTGCCGCGCGCGAGCGACATCGCGCGCATTGCGGCCGCCGATTTCGCTGCGGGCCGCGGGCTTGATGCCGCGAGTGCGCTCCCTGTCTACCTGCGCAATGAAGTTGTGCATCGTCGCTAAGGGCCGGAATGTCATAATTCTTCGACAATGAATCGGCAGGCTGCCCGGCTGCGCATGGAGGAAACCTTGATCCTGGTTGTCGAGGACGAGCAGCCCATTCGCGACCTGATCGCCTTCGGCCTGCGTCGTGCCGGATTTCAGGTCGCCCTTGCGGAAGATTGCCAGGCCGCCCGCGCCAGCATCGTCGATCGCCGGCCCGATCTCGTGCTCGTGGACTGGATGCTGCCGGACACGAGCGGTCTCGAGTTGACGCGCCAGCTCAGGAAGGACCCGAATACTCGCGACATCCCGGTCATCATGCTGACCGCACGGGCCGACGAATCGGACAAAGTGACGGGCCTCGAGGGCGGCGCTGACGATTACGTGACGAAGCCCTTCTCCGCGCGCGAGCTGATCGCCCGGATCCAGGCCTTGCTGCGTCGCATGGCGCCGGCCGGTGCTGATGGGAAGGTCGAGTTCGGAGGACTCGCGCTGGATCAGGCAAGCCACCGGGTTCTGGCCGATGGACATGCAGTCAATCTGGGGCCGACCGAATACCGCCTGCTGCAATTCCTGATGAACCATCCCGATCGCGTGTACTCCCGCAGCCAGCTGCTCGACCGGGTCTGGGGCGGCAATGTCTACGTCGAGGAACGCACGGTGGACGTGCACATCCGGCGCTTGCGCAAGGTGCTCGAGACCAGTGGCTACGACCGATTCGTGCAGACGGTGCGCGGCGCCGGCTATCGCTTCTCGGCGCAGGAGGGCTGAATCGTGTCGCCGGCCTGGTCCTTCGCGCTCGCCCGGCTTGCCGGTGCCATCGCAGCCGCGATCGGTTTGGGCTTCGTCTTCGGGCAGATTTGGCTCTGGGTCACGATCGTGCTGGGCGGCATGCTGACCTGGCAGCTCGTCAACCTGTTCCGCCTGCAGCGCTGGCTGCGGCACCGCTCGCAGGAAGATCCTCCCGATCTCGGCGGAGTCTGGGGCGACGTCTTCGCGCTGATCGGGCGCATCTACCGGCGCAAGCAGTTCCACAAGCGGCGCGTGACCCAGCTGTTCCGCGAATTCCGGCGCCTGAGCGCCGCGCTGCCCGATGGCGTCGTGTTGCTGTCCCAGGGCCGCGAGATCGTCTGGTTCAACCGCACGGCGGCGCTGCTCCTGGGCCTGCGGCGCAAGGACGATCGCGGCATGCCGATCGAGAACCTGATCCGGCATCCGGAATTCTCAGCCTACCTGCACGGCCCGGCTGGCGGCGGCGGTGTCGTCGTGCGCATGCAGGGCGGGGAGCGATCGCTGGCGCTGATCGTGATCCCGGCCGGCGAGCAATGGCTGATGCTGGCCCGCGACGTCACGCGCGAGGTGCGCCTGGAGCAGATGCGCAAGGATTTCGTCGCGAACGCCTCGCACGAGCTGCGCTCGCCGCTCACGGTCATCGCAGGCTATCTCGATCAACTCGGTGACGAGACGGGTCTTGGGCAGGAATGGCGGGAGCCGATCGCGGACATGCGCCGCCAGGCGGATCGCATGCGCGAGATCGTCGACGACCTGCTGGAGCTGTCGCGCCTGGAGTCGAGCGCCGACGAGGCGCCGATGCTGCTGGTTGACGTCCCTGAGCTTCTCGAGCGCATCGTGCGCGAGGCGCGCGCGACGGCGATCGCACCGCCGCGCTTCGAGCTCGATATCGAGTCCGGGCGGGGATTGTTCGGCAGCGAGCGGGAA
>CAYZDW010000161.1:0-5684 GCA_964477175.1 uncultured Steroidobacteraceae bacterium
CGGAATTCGCGCTGTTCAGCTATGGCGGCGCGGCACCGCAGCACGCCTGCCGCGTCGCGGAAGCTCTCGGCATCGGCGAAATCCTGATCCATCCGCTGGCCGGCGTGCTGTCAGCCTGGGGCATCGGCCTTGCCGATCGGAGTTTGCAGCGCAGGCAGAGTGTCGAGCGGCCGCTCGCGTCGGCATCGCGCGATTCACTCGCGCGTGAACTCGACGCGATGTGCATGGAACTTCGCGACTCGCTGATCGCGCAGGGTGCCGCGGCCAAAACGCTGCGACTTTCGCAGGTCGTCGAATTGCGCGCACCGGGCACCGAAACGGCGATTGGGGTTCCACTCGATGACGCGCCGCGCATGCTTGAGCGCTTCAGCGGCGGGTTCCGGCAACGCTTCGGATTTCTTCCGGACCTGGACGGCGTGATGGTCGCGACACTGCGCGCCGAGGTCCTGGCCCCGGGGGAAACTGCCGCCGGTGAATTGCCACGCGCCGCCGTGACGAACGCGTCCGCGGGCAATGGCCGCGTGCGGGCCTGGTTCGACGGCTGGCGCGAGGTGCCCGCGATCGATCGCGCGGGACTCTCGACCGTCGACGCCGTCGCCGGGCCGGCGCTGATCGTCGAGCCGAATTCCACGACCGTCGTCGAGCCGGGCTGGATCGCGCGCAGGCTCGAAGGCGGCGAGCTCAAGCTCGCGCGGGATGGCGCCACCGCGCCTGCGCGCGCCGCCGCGCGTCACCCCGACCCGGCGCTGCTCGAGATCTACAACCACCGCTACATGCAGGTCGCGGAACAGATGGGCGCGGTGCTGCAAGCGACCGCGGTCTCCGTCAACATCCGCGAACGACTCGATTTTTCCTGCGCGCTGTTCGATTCATCCGGCGCGCTGATCGCCAACGCGCCGCACATGCCCGTGCATCTGGGTTCGATGGGCGCAAGCGTGCGCGCGGTGATCGAGCGCAACGCCGGTGAGCTCTCGCCCGGTCGCGCATGGATGCTGAATGCGCCGTACGCCGGCGGGACACATCTGCCGGACATCACCGTCGTCAGCCCGGTTTTCGCCGACGGTGACCGCCGACCGGCGTTCTACGTCGCCTCGCGCGCGCACCATGCGGACATCGGCGGCATCACGCCCGGGTCCATGCCGCCGGCCAGCCGTCACATCGACGAGGAAGGCGTGTTGATCGACAATTTTCTGCTGGTCGACGGCGGCCGCCTGCGCGAGCGCGAACTAAGGGAAGTGCTGGCCTCCGGGGCCTGGCCGGCGCGCAATCCCGACCAGAATGTCGCCGACCTCAAGGCCCAGCTTGCGGCCAATGCACGCGGCATGTCCGAACTCGGCCGGCTCATCGATCTCTATGGTCGCGAGCAGGTCGAGGCCTACATGAGGCATGTCCAGGACAACGCCGAGGCCTTCGTGCGCGAGGTGATCGGGCGTCTCGTTGACGGCCGTCGCCGTTACGAACTCGACGACGGTAGCGCGATCGAGGTGTCGGTCACGATCGACCGGTCAGCGCGCGGCGCCGTAATCGATTTCGCCGGGACCTCGGCCCAGAGTCCGGGCAACTTCAACGCGCCGCTTGCCGTCTGCACGGCGGCAGTGCTGTATGTGTTCCGCACGCTGATCGACGCCGACATCCCGCTCAATGAGGGCTGCCTGCGACCGCTTGCGATCCGTGTCGAGGCGGGATCGATGTTGAATCCGGTGCCACCGGCCGCGGTCGTCGCGGGCAATGTCGAAACCTCACAGTGCATCGTCGATGCGCTGTACGGGGCGCTCGGCGCGCTGGCGGCGTCGCAGGGCACGATGAACAATCTGACCTTCGGCGACGCGGAGTGCCAGTACTACGAGACGATTGCGGGCGGCGCCGGGGCGGGACCCGGCTTCGACGGAGCGTCCGGCGTGCACACGCACATGACGAATTCGCGGCTCACCGACCCCGAGGTGCTCGAGGCGCGCTATCCCGTGCTGGTCCGCGAGTTCCGTTACCGCCGCGGTTCCGGCGGCGTGGGCGTGCAGCGCGGCGGCGACGGCCTGATCCGCCGCATCGAGTTCCGCAGGCCCATGACGGCGGCCATCCTGTCGAATCACCGGCGCATCGCGCCGTTCGGTCTCGCCGGCGGCGGGGATGGCGCAACCGGGGTCAATCGGCTGGAACTTGCGCGCGGCGGGATCCGAGAGCTTCCCGCTTGCGCAAGCGTCGAAATGGAAACGGGCGATGCGCTCGTGATCGAAACGCCGGGCGGCGGCGGTTACGGCAGCGCCTGAATCAGCCGCTGCCCTCGGCCGGCAGTTCGAGTTCCTGGAGCGCCTGCGTCACGCCAGTACCCGGCAGCCCGGTCAGGTTGGGGCTCACAGCTTGCGCGCGGCTGCCGCCCGCGCGATGACTGACCAGATAGGCGTGGAACTCGCCTGATCGTGCGGCCGCGAAGCCGAACAAGAGGTTAGCGATGCCGCGCTCGCGGTGCTGTTCGCGGTTGACCCGCTCGTCGCACAATACGAACCACCGGTCGCCTGGCTCGCGATGCGCGAAGGCGCCGCGTTCCTCCAGCGAGGTCATGAATTCCCGGACTTGCGCTGCGGCGCGCCGCCAGGTCGGCGGCTCATTGGGTTCGAACAGCATCCAGCGCGTGCCGCGCTCGATGCTGTTGATGATCATCAGCCCAAGCCGCCGCGCCGGCAGCATGCGCCAGTCCGCCGCCGCTGCGCCCGGGCCGGCCAGCGTGCAGGCGATGGGCACCTCGCGGCCCGGCCGCCGGACCGTCTGCACCGTGTTGACGCCGCAGGCCACCAGTCGCGCGCGGTAATCGTCGTCGACCGCGCACATCGGCCGCAGTCCCGGGCGCAGCGCAGTGTCCTCGCCGTTCGCAGCGGACCAGACCGGCCAGAGATCCGTGGCCCGTGACAGCGTACCAGCCACCGCGCCACAGGGCGCGAAAGCCTCGAAGCGGCCGCGTAGCTTGTCGTAGGCCAGGAGTCGCGGAAAGTACATGCAGGCGGTGTCGCTGGGCAGCGGCCAGTTGCGCATTTCCGCAAGCGCCTTGCCGGCGGTATCCCAGGCGAGCGGCGGATCGACGAACAGGAGCGCGCGCCGCTCGCGGCAGTAACGGTTCGCGACCAGCAGCGTGCTGGCGCCGACGTCGGCATCGCGCGCCAGCGGCGGAATGCACAGCAGGTTGAATATCTCGATGGCGTCCAGCGCAAACAGTCCCGTGCCCTGCGCGGCGGAACCGATCACGTCGTAATCGGTCAGCGGCCCTCCGTCGTCGCCGTCCGGACTCGACACGACATAGCCGGCGATTCCGCGCGGGTCGCTGCGCGGGGTCGGCTCCGGGCGTCGCGGCGGCATCACCCCGACGACACGGGCGAGCTGCGATTCGGCGAGTGTCGTGGCGACGAAGCGCGCGGTCTCCGGCAGCACCGACAGGCGCCGGTAGATTTCCTGGTCTTCGATGTGCTCGGAGCCCGGCGTGCGGACGCGCTGCAGCACCAGGTTGAATCGGTCTTCCTCGTTGTCGCCGATGCCGTCGTAGTCGACCGCAGCACGCAGGAATTCGCGGGTGCCCGGCGCCAGCGCCTGCAGCATCAGCGCGCCGTCGCCGGCCGGCAGCGCGAGCGTACAGCAACGCGCGCCGTTCGCGACCCGGACGACGAGCGCGGTGCGACCGCCATTCTCGAAGTACTGCTCGACTGCGTAGGAAAGCGTGCTGGGCTGCCAGAGGCCGCCGAATACACGCTGGAAATCGGCGAAATTCGCGAGCTGGACGGGTCGATTGACCGGACCGCGCAAACAGCGGCCGACGAATGCCGTGATCGCTGTCGGCGTCTCCGCGATGGCCTGTTCGGAACCGGCTTCTTCGTGGACCTGTATGCCGGCCAGTCGTTCCGCCACCGGTCACTCTCCCGGGTTTGCGAAAGGTTATCACAGGCCAACTGCGCGGTTCCGGCTGGTTTATGCTGCCGAGCCCCGCTCATCGACAATCACGGAACAGAATGAACACCGACACCGAGCGATGGCGGCTCGGCTTCACGATGTCCTTGACCACGGCGGTGCTGTGGGGATTTCTGCCGATCGCACTCAAGGTCGTGTTGACCGGCATGGATGCGTACACGATCACCTGGTGGCGCTTCGCGGTATCGATGCTGGGTCTCGGCGCATTCCTCGCCTGGCGCGGCCAGCTGCCGAGCCTGCGCGGCGCGGGGCGGAGCGCATGGACACTGCTCGGCGTCGCGCTCGTGACGCTGCTCGCCAATTACCTGCTCTACCTGATTGCGCTCGACCACACGACGCCGTCGGTCGCGCAGGTCGTGATCCAGCTCGCGCCGCTCCTACTGCTGCTGGGCGGCGTGTTCGTGGTCCGCGAACGGTTTGCGCCGCGCCAATGGCTCGGCTTCATCGTGCTTGGCGTGGGCATGCTGCTGTTCTTCAACCGCCGGCTGCCGGAGCTCGCCCGGCCCACCGAGGGCCTGGGGCTTGGCGTCGCGCTGATGATCGCCGCGGCGATCGCCTGGGCGATCTACGGGCTCGCGCAGAAATACCTGATCGCGGTCTTCACGTCGCGCCAGGTGCTGTGGATGCTGTACGTCGGCGCCACGATTGCGCTGTTACCGGCTGCGGCGCCCGGAGCCGTGCTGGGCCTGGATGCGCTGCAGCTCTGGATGCTCGCCTTCTGCTGCGCCAACACGCTCATCGCCTACGGGGCCTTTGGCGAGGCCCTGCATTACTGGGATGTGTCGCGCGTCAGCGCGGTGCTGTCGACGGCGCCGTTGTTCACCATCGCGTCGATGTGGCTGATCCACCGCCTGGGCTGGGAGCTGCTGGCACCGGAGGGCCTCAATGCGTGGAGCATCGCCGGCGCGCTCGCAGTCGTCGCCGGTTCGATGACCTGTGCGCTCGCGGCGCGCTCAGGCAGACACTGATCAGCGGCTGGCGCTCGTCTGCTCGCCGGCGGCTGCCGGCTTCTTGAATTCGGGATCGCCTGCGTACTGATCGTCGATGCCGTCCCAACTCGCGCCCTGCGGCAAGGCATTGCGCACGCGGGGCGCCTGCGCCAGCACTGCCTCGAGGCTCCGCGCAGGGCCCGGCCCGACCGGCAGCGCGATCCCACGCGGCTCGGCCGCCGCCTGCCGGATCGCTTCCCAGTCGATCGAGTCGGTTTGCGCCGCGACTTTCTTCCATAGCGTCACGCGCGGCTTGACCGCTTTCTGGCGCAGCGCCTTCGGCACGTCGGACCAGTCGCGCTTGTCGTCATCGTGCGGCTCGTAGGCCTGGGTCAGCAGCTGCTCGCCACGCCAGCCGAGCAGGTAGGGTTGATTGACCACTGTGACGCGCGTACCGATCGGCACCGTCTCGTACAGGCCCTCGATGTCTTCCGGGTACAGCCGGATGCAGCCATGACTCGAGCGCATGCCAACGCCGGGAGGCTTGTTGGTACCGTGGATCAGGTAGCTCGGCCAGCCCAGACGCATCATATGTCGTCCAAGCGGATTGTCCGGCCCGGGCGGCACCTTTTCCGGCAGGATATCGTCGTCTTTCGCGTGTTCCTGGCGCACCGACAGTGGCGGTGTCCAGACCGGATCCTTGACGCGCGCGACAACTTTCGTGCTGCCCTCGGGCGTCACCCAGCCGACCTTGCCGATGCCAATCGGATGAGTGATCACCTCGACTGGCGCATCCTTCTCGCGTTT
>CAYZDW010000162.1:0-2756 GCA_964477175.1 uncultured Steroidobacteraceae bacterium
GGCGTTCCGGCAGGCGATGCGCATCATGGGTCACCAGTTCGTGATGGGCCGGACGATTGCTGAGGCGCTCGAGCGCGCAGCCACGGGCGACGACGCGCGCTATCGCCACACCTACGACATGCTGGGCGAATCGGCCCTGACGGCGACGGACGCCGAACGCTACATGCAGGCCTACAGCGCCGCGATCGCCGCCGTCGGCGCGTCGGTGGGCCCCGGCGCTTCACCTGCGACCTGGCCCAGCATCTCGGTCAAGTTGTCCGCCTTGCATCCACGCTACGAGTTCGGCAGGCGCGAGCAGGTACTCTCCGAGCTCGGCGCCCGCATCGAGGCGCTCGCACTCGAGGCGAGCGCCGCCGGAATTGCGCTGACGATCGACGCGGAAGAGACCGATCGGCTCGAGCTGTCGCTGGAACTGCTGGATGCGCTGTTGCGACAGCGCTCACTGGCCGGGTGGGACGGACTGGGTCTCGCCGTGCAGGCCTACACGAAGCGCGCACCCGACGTATTGCGCTTCCTCGGCCGGCGCGCGGACGATACGGGCCGCGTGCTGAATGTCCGACTGGTCAAGGGCGCCTACTGGGACAGCGAGGTCAAGCGCGCCCAGGAACGCGGCCTGCCCGGCTATCCGGTTTACACGCGCAAGCAGAATACCGACGTCAGCTATCTGGCCTGCGCGCGCATCCTGCTGGACGGCAGCCCCAGGGTCTATCCGCAGTTCGCGACGCACAATGCGCATACCGTCGCGAGCATCATCCATCTCGCCTCGGCGCGGCGGCGCGATTTCGAATTTCAGCGGCTCCACGGCATGGGCGAGGAGCTGTACGCCGAAGTGACCGATCCGGCCGGGCGCGCGCTGCCCTGCCGCGTCTACGCGCCGGTCGGCTCGCACGAGGACCTGCTGCCTTATCTCGTGCGGCGACTGCTCGAGAACGGGGCGAACACGTCGTTCGTGAATCGCGTCATCGACGAATCGCTGCCGCTCGAGGAGGTCGTCGGCGATCCGGTCGCGGAAGTGGAGCAGGCCGGACCGGGACCGCATCCGCGCATCCCGTTGCCGGTGGCGTTGTTCGGTACCGAGCGTCGCAATTCCGCCGGCCTCAATCTCGCCGACGGCCGCGAGCAGCATCGCCTGGCGGGGGCCTGCCGGCAGGCAATCGCGGTACCGCTCCTCGCTGCGCCCATCGTCGGCGGGCGGGAACGGCCCGGGCGCTCGCGCAAGATCATGTGCCCGGCGGATCTCGAGCGGATCGTCGGCGAGGTCGCGGAGGCCGACGCTGCGCTCGTCGGCGAGGCGCTGTCGCTCGCCGAGTCGGCCCAGCCCGAATGGGACCGCCGGCCCGCGGCGGCGCGGACTGCTGCGTTGCGCGAGGCGGCCGACCTTCTCGAACGCGATGCCGCGCGCTTCGTCGCGATCTGCATCGCCGAGGCCGGCAAGACCGTGCCCGACGCGATCGCCGAGATCCGCGAAGCCGTCGATTTCCTCCGTTATTACGCGGCGCAAGCGGAGGAACTGTTCGGTCGCCCGCTATCGCTCCCGGGACCGACCGGCGAGTCCAACCGGCTCGCGCTGCGTGGCCGCGGCGTATTCGCCTGCATCAGCCCGTGGAACTTCCCGCTCGCGATCTTCACGGGCCAGGTGGCGGCGGCGCTAGCGGCAGGCAACAGCGTCATCGCAAAGCCGGCTGCGCAAACCCCGCTCGTCGCCGCCGCGATGGTGCGTCTCCTGCACCAGGCCGGAATCCCTGGGGACGTGTTGCAGCTGTTGCCAGGCGCAGGCAGCGTGATCGGCGGCGCGCTGGTCGCCGACCGGCGGGTCGCGGGCGTCGTGTTCACGGGCTCGACCGAGACCGCCCGCCTGATCAACCGGACGCTGGCTGCCCGCGAAGGCCCGCTGCCGGTGTTGATCGCCGAGACCGGTGGCCAGAACGCGATGCTCGTGGACAGCTCGGCGTTGCCCGAGCAGGTGGTCACGGACGCGATCCAATCGGCCTTCAACTCGGCCGGGCAGCGTTGTTCCGCGCTGCGTGTGCTGTATGTCCAGCAGGACATTGCGGCCAGGGTGCTGGAGCTCCTGGCAGGCGCGATGGACCAGCTCGCGCTCGGGGATCCCGCGCTCCTGTCCACCGACATCGGACCGGTGATCGATGCAGGTTCTCTTGCGAACCTCGAGCAGCATGCCCTGGCCATCGTCGCCGGCGCGCGCTGGCAGCATCGTGCGCCGCTCCCGGCCATGCTGCGACGTGGGCATTTCTTCGCGCCGCTCGCGGTCGAGATCGACGGTATCTCCCGGCTCGAGGGCGAGGTGTTCGGACCGGTGCTGCATGTCGTGCGATTCGCCGCGCCCGACCTCGATACGGTCGTCGACGAGATCAACGCAAGCGGTTATGGCCTGACGCTCGGCGTGCACACGAGGATCGACAGCGTCGCGCGGCGCATCGCGGCGCGTGCGAAGGTCGGCAATGTCTACGTCAACCGCAACATGATCGGCGCGGTCGTCGGCGTGCAGCCCTTCGGCGGCTGCGGACTGTCGGGCACCGGCCCGAAAGCCGGTGGCCCGTATTACCTACCGCGCTTCGCGACTGAACAGACCATCACCACCAACACAGCGGCGGTCGGCGGCAACGCAACGCTGCTGTCGCTCGGCGAGGACTGAACGCCGCCGCGCCTCGTTCGCAAGCGCAGCAACGATGCGGGGGCAGCCGGATTGGGGAGACCCTTTCAGGATCGTGCGCGACAGGGATGTCGCGCCCGAAGCC
>CAYZDW010000163.1:0-8978 GCA_964477175.1 uncultured Steroidobacteraceae bacterium
CGCCGGCGCCGGCGTCCATGTCCACCCGTTGCTCGCAGCGAACGGCGAGGCCATGGGGGCGGCGACTGCACGGATTGTCGTAGACGTGCTGGCACAGGCCGGCCCGGAGGCGCCGCCGTCGATCGCCATCCTGGTGCGCGGGCGCGCATCACTGCCGCCGCTGCTGGCAGCCCTGCGCGCGGCCGGCATCGAATACCGCGGCGTCGAGCTCGAGTCGCTGACCGACCGGCCGGCGGTCCGCGACCTGGTCGCGCTGGCCAAGGCGATGCTGCACGCGGGCGATCGCACGTCCTGGCTCGCGGTGCTGCGAGCGCCCTGGTGCGGGCTCACGCTCGCGGATCTGCACGAACTCGCGACCGCCGCCGGCGAGCCGCTACCTGCCCTGATCAAGGACGCGGCCGTCTTGGCGCGCCTGTCGGCGGACGGCGCGGCGCGGCTCGCTCGCCTCGCGTCCCGACTCGAAGCGGCGATCGCGGAGCGCGGTTCGCGTTCACTGGGAACCTGGCTGAAGGCCGCCTGGCTCGCGCTCGCGGGGCCGGCGACCGTGGACGATCCTTCCGACCTCGCCAATGCGGAGCTTCTGTTCGCCGCGCTCGACCTGCTCGAGCAGCAAGCCGGCTGCCGTCCCGAGGCCTCTGCGATCGACACGGCGGTGGCCGGGATCAAGGCTTCACCGCTCGGCAGCGAGGCGGCCCGCGTGCAGCTCATGACGATCCACCGCGCCAAGGGGCTCGAGTTCGACGTCGTGATCGTGCCCGACCTGCAACGGCGCCCGCGCGGCGCGGAGCGGCCGCTCCTGTACTGGACGAGTGTTGCGACGGGTCCTGGCCGGCGCGGCATCGTGCTCGCGAGTCGCGGCGAAGCCGAGGACGGCGGCGCCCGCGCCGACGCGCTCGAGCATTGGATGAAGCGCCTGGCGGCGGAGCGCGAGACTCTCGAACTCGGGCGCCTGGCCTACGTGGCGGCAACGCGTGCGCGCCGGCAGCTGCACCTGATCGGCAGCGCGATTGTCGACGCATCGGATGACGGTTTGGCCCTCAAGGAGCCGGCGCGCGGCAGCCTTTTACGTTTCCTGTGGCCGGTGCTGCGCGAGGATTTCGAGCGCGCGCTGGCCGGTTCCACGGCAAGCGACGCAAGGTCTGGCAACGCTGATCGCGGCCGTCCAAGACTGACCGCGCCACCGCTGCGCAGGCTGCCGCTCGACTTCGAGGCGCCGGCGCCCGCGGCACCGCCGCGGCTGCCACGCCTGCGCATCGCCGGCGAGCCGGCAGGCGCGATCCGGCCGGAATTCGACTGGGCCGGCGCGATCGCGCAGGCCGTCGGCCAGGTCGTGCACGCGGAACTGCATGGGCTGGCGCGTGCGGGCTTGCGACCTCGGGAATGGCCGCTGCGACCGGCGACCTGGCGACGAGCCCTGCGCGAGTTCGGCATCGACGATGCGCACTTGCCGGAAGCGCTCGCGCGCGTGGAGCGGGCGATGACACGCGTATGCAGCAGCAAATTCGCAGACCGCCTGCTGGACCCCGCGCTCGCCAAAGCTTCGAGCGAGCTCGCGCTGACCGCCGTCATCGACGGCGTCGTGCAGGGACTCAGGATCGATCGCAGCTTCGTGGATGCCTCGGGCCTTCGCTGGATCGTCGACTGGAAGACGAGCTCGCACGAAGGCGGCGACCTCGACGCATTCCTCGACAACGAGCTCGCGCGCTACACCGGGCAGCTGCAGCGCTACGCCCTGGTGATGAAACGCTACGACGGCCGCCCGCAAAAAGTCGGCCTCTACTTCCCGCTGCTCGACGCCTGGCGTGAAATACCACCGACTTCCTAGCCCGCGCGTCGCGCGCCTGGCTAACAAGCACAGCACGCCGGATCCAGGAGTCGTTTCCAGGATCGTGCGAGACATGGATGTCTCGCCCGAAGCCTACAGGGATGTATTCACGGCGGTCCTGGAAACGACTCCTGGATCCGGCGTGCCCAGGCACCTGCTGGACCGGCGCGTGCCGCGCGGGCTACAAGGTCCCTTCGATGGTGAATGGCCGGCGCCCTGACGTATCGGGCGGCCCGAGGAACGCGAGCGTGTCGAAGATGGCGGGACCGGCGCCGGGTCCCGGTGCGGCCTCGCCGCTCATGAAGTAGCTGCCGTCGCGCTTGAGCTCGATGGTGCCGCGCACGTGCAAGGGTCCGCCCAGGTCGCTCAGCCTGCCGGTCAGTGTGTCCGTGCCGACGGTGCCTTCCCCGATCACCAGTTCGAAATCCCCGAGCGTCGCGCCGCCCGAACCCGGCGCCCTGAGACCGCGCACAAACAGCCGGCCCTCTGCGTCCAGGGGCAGTCCGTCGGCGATGCGCGCCCGCGCGACGTCGAGTTCCAGCCGGCCGGTCCAACCCGTCGGCACGACGATGCCTTCGAGGAACGCGATCGGCGCGCTGCCCGCCAGTTCCCGGGCCTCGATTTCACCGTCGAAGCCGCCCGAGAGAGCGACCGACAGTTCGCCGCCGGGCGGCTGCAATTGAATGCGGCAGGACCATTCCAGGAATACTAGCCGCCAGGGTCGGCAGGACCAGGCCGCGGCGCCGATCGACCGGCCCTGCAAACTGAGGGTGGACGCCCGGCCCGACCAGATCGTGCCGTCGAGCCCGGCGACGGCAATGCCCGGCGGCAGCCAGCGCGTCAGCAACGTGGCCGGCACCAGCGCGACCAGGAACACCAGAAAGGCGGCGATGCCCGCCGCGACCAGGAGCCGTTGCCGAGCCATTCGCGTCAGTGGCCGCGCAGCACCAGCGTCGCGTTGACGCGGCCCGGCTCGCCGCTCGCAGTGAAGCTCGCGTTTTCGGTGACCGCACCGCGCTCCTGCTGAAGGCGCGCGAGGCAAAGCGCCAGCGCGTCGAAGGATGCGCCATCGAAGCGTACGCGCAAGGCGCCCGGGCCCGCGGGCTCGACGCTGCCCAGCGCCTCGCTGAGGCCCGATTCGCGCGCGGCGCGGTCCACCGCGATTGCGAGCGATTCACCGGCGCGCGCCGCGGGCGTCGCCTGCAGGCGCGGCGTCACGGCCTCGATCCAGGCGAGCTCCTGCCGCTTGCCCTCGACGCGTTCCCCGGCGGCTGCGGCTGCGCTGCCGAGCTTCCAGATCAAGCCGGCGAGCAACAGCACGGCAGCTGCCACGGCGCCCCAGGTCACCATGCGTCGCTCACGTTCCGCGAGCGACGAATGCCATTCGCGCAGGATCATGACGCGGGCCTCATCGTAATGTTGATGCGCGCAGCGACGCCTTTCTCGGCCGGCGTCGTCGATGCGACGTCGGCGGTCAGGCCACGCGCGGTAAGCGCCTGCGCAAAACGCGCAAGCGCATCGGTGTTTGGGGCGACCATCTGCAATTCGAGCGAGCCATCGCGCCAGCCAAGCGACTCGAGTGTGGGGCCGGGCACGCCGGTCATGGCGCCACCGACCGCCGCGAGGCGGGCCAGCAGGCCCTCGGGGTCGGCGCCACCGCCGCCGGCCAGGCGTTGCTCGATTTGTGCACGCGCATCCACGATGCGTTCGACATCCGGCATCGCGATTCGGACGGCCTGCTCGATCGCGGCATCCAGGCGCTGTTCCTCGGCGCGCAACCGGATCAGGTCGTAACCTTGAACGCCGACATGCTGGGCGAACGCGGCGAGCGCGAGCGTGGCGGCGAGCCGCCAGCGCTGCCATTCTGCTCGCCAGCCGGTGCGGCGCGCGAACTCACCCTGCAACAATGACAGCGCATCGGCGCGCACCGCGCCAGCGGCCAGCAGCGGCAAGGAGCCCTCCGGTAGCAGCTGCAGTTCGAGGCTGCCGGCCACTTCGCGCAGCGCCTCGATCATCTCGCGCGATTCCTGCCAGTCCTGCTGCGAGACATAGAGCTGCACGTGGCGGTCTTCGCCCTCGAGCCCCGCAAGCGTGAAAGTCTCGGTCAGCGGTTCGGCGTCGAGTGTCACGGGCAGCGCGCCCGGCGCGCGCACCAGAAGTTCGCCGGCATCGATAACGGCCACGATCTTGCCCGGGTTGTCGTGGACGCAAAGGGTATCCGGCACCAGCGCCTGCGGATCGAGACCGGCCGACTTCAGGGCGTCCAGCCAGCCACGCAACTCGTCGCGCCGCACCGCGGCAACCAGCGTACGCCCTTCGGCGTCGGTGCGGCCCACCGCGAAATGAAACTGCTCGACCTCGCCGGCCAGCTGTTCCTCCATCGCATAGGGCACGACCTGTGCCAGTCGTGTGCCGCCCTTCACGGGTAGCTCGGGTCGCGCGAGCGTTACGCTCGCGCCCGGTGCGATGACGACGAGCGCGCATTCGGCGGCGAGCGGCGCGGCGTCCGCGAGCTTGCCGGTCGACACCGGGCCGATGCGTCCGCCGTCCGAGTCCGTGATGGTCCACGAGACCGGATCCGCCAGCCGCAGCACGAGAAATTGATTCATGGCCTCACTCGGTGCCTGTGGAACGCAGCACGGTCCGGCTGCCGCCGGCGCTGTTTCGCTCGATCAGACTGTACAGCGTGAGTTCGGAGGTGCCAATACTGACCGCCGTCACGGCGCGGAACCAGTTCGAAGTTTCGGAAATTGTGGGCTGCAGGGCCTGGAATTCGTCTGCGGTAAGCGTCGCCTGCAGGTCGGCTATCGTCGGGAAGCAGCCGTCCCGGCGATTGGCAACGAGCGACTCGGTATCGCCGAAATCGGTGCCTCCCTCGGCGAGAGCCGCGAGGACCGGCGCCTTGGCCGTGCAGATATTGATGTTCGTGCCGAGAGGTAGCGCGGCGACAAAGGGCCGGATGCGCAAGTATTCCTCGAGCGTCATGCCCGGCAGCGCCATGAGCTCGGTAATCGTCGTCACCGGCCCGTTGGCCGCCCGGTAGGGCGGGTTCTGCGCGAGGTAGTTGCCGTCCTCCGCGCCATCCGGAAATCCGGGCACCGTGTCGGTGTCGAGCCAGTCCACCATGATGCGCGCCCAGCGCCGGTCGGCTTCGATGTTCTCGAGCAGCCGCTCGAAGCGCGCGACGGAGAACTCGTTGACCGATCCGTCGTTGCCGAGCAGGTTGTTCAGATTGAATCGTCCTTGCATGTCCTCGAGCCCGCCGCGCACCGTGCCGCCGTCGACCGGCAGGGGCGGGATCGGCTGGGCCCAGCGCTCGCCAGGATGGTCGGTCTGCGAATCTTCGCGATCCGCGCGCAGCACCTCCGCGGCCCAGGCCTCGGCCCCGAGCGCGACGTGCCAGCCCTGGTCCAGCGCGATCAGGCCGGCCGTGCGGCGCAGGTCGAGCGACGCGCGCGTGCCGATGTGCACGGCGAGTACGGTCGCAATCGCGACCAGCACGATCGCCGTGATCAGCGCGACGCCACGCTGCTTCATCCGGCCACCTCGACCAGGCGGCGCAGCTCGCCGTAATCGGTCAGGACGATCGTGATCTCGACGGCGAGCGGACGGGACCGGAAACCCGTGTCGCCAGGGCTGCCCAGCGGCGGCCACTGCGTGACCCATTCGCGGCCGGCATTCATGTATCGGATCTCGACGCGCTCGACCTGCCGTAGCAGCCGCCTTTCGACGGGCTCGTTCGCGAGCGTCGGGTCGGTGACATTCCAGTGCTCGCGGATCAGGGTGCGTTCTTCGAGGCGGTAGCTGACGCGCTGTACGGTGCCGCGCGGCGTCCCCGCGCCGTTCGGCCAGCCCGCGTGCGACAGCTCGACCAGTGTCACGGCGTTCGGGTCGCGCCTGAGCGCGGCGCGGTAGCCGTCGCCGATGGGCTCGCGTATCGGCCGCGGCGCGAGCGTGCGGAAATCGCCGGTGAGCAGGCTCATCGCGCGCTGGACTTCCCGCAGGCGATCCATGTGGCCGCCGGCATTTTCCACGGCGACGCGCGCCTCGCTGACCGCGCGATAGGACATCACGCCCATGATCGCAAGGATCACCGTCGCGACCAGGATCTCGATCAGCGTGAAGCCGGCGGCGCGGCGCTTCATGGCTCGTCACCGGGGCCGCCGTTCTGGGCGCCCGTGTTCCAGGGCGTCGGCGATGGCCCGGTTGTGGTCGCCGTTGCGCCGACGAAGCCGGCGAGACTGACCAGCGAGGAATCCTCCGCATCGCCGGCGCGACGCACGCGCACGTCGATGCGGCGCAGGCCATCGACCGGTGTCTGCGAGACGGTCGCGACCCAATGCCAATGGCGACCCGCGTAGTCGAGCTCGCCTTCGGTCTTGTCCACCGACGGGTACTCGCCCGAGAGGCGTATCTCCGTGATCCGGTTGTCGGCGATCCACGCGGCCAGGCTGCGGTCGCGCAGGTAGCTGATGTTGCTGATCGTGTCGCCGATCGTCTTGAAGACCGCGAACATGCCGACGGCGACGATCGCAAGCGCGACGACGACTTCGATCAACGTGAAACCGCGCAGGGTGCTATTCGAGGGCATCGCGCGCGATCTCGATGGCGCCGTCGGCGGTGCCGATGAGCATGACGAGCCGCCCGGCGTCGGGACGCGCGAGCGACAGCTGATAGGGAGTCATGTCGCCGCTGCCATAAGCGATGAGCTGCGGCAGTTTCGCTTCGGGCTTTCCGGGCCTGCGCAGCAGGATCGGCCTGCCCTCGATGACGAGCTCGAATGCGAGCCCGGCCGGCAGTTCGCGCGGACGCAGCCAGGGATCGTCCTCGACGTCCAGCCAGCGCTGCTCGAAGCCGTCGAAGCGCTGGAATTCGTAGCCGGCACTCTCGATGCGCAGCCCGTAGTCGCGGCCCTCGAGCTGGGCCTGCTCCTGCAATAGCGCGATCGAGTCGGTCAGCCGCCCGGTCTCGCGCTCCAGTTCGCGATCCTCGCCGAGCAGGCCGACCGCAAGCGTCGCGATGGTCGCCAGGATGCCGATGATGACGACGACGACCAGGATCTCGATCAACGTGAAGCCGCGCTGGTCGCGGCAAAGGCAGGGAGCTCTGATGGTCACGACCCGCTCAGGCCGTCAATCGATGTTCCAGTTGCCGAGGTCCGCGTCGACACCCTCGCCGCCGGGCTGCCCATCGGCGCCCAGCGAATAGAGGTCGTATGCCCCGCCCCGCGTGCCCGGCTGCAGGTAGCGATAGTCGTTGTCCCAGGGGTCCTTCGGCACGGTTCTCGACTTCAGGTAGCCCTCGGGCCTCCAATTGCGTACCGAGGGGTCATCCGGCTTCTTGACGAGCGCCTCGATGCCCTGGTCGGTGGTCGGATAGCGGAAGTTGTCCATCCGGTAGAAATCGAGCGCCGTACCCAGAGTGAGGATGTCCTGCCTGGCGGCCGTGACGCGAGCCTCGTCCACACGCCCGAGAATCTGCGGAGCGATCAGCGCGCCCAGGATCGCGATGATCACGAGCACGACCATGATCTCGATCAGCGTGAATCCGGATTCGGGATGAACGGCCCCGTGCATGCGATGCTCCTGCCCCGGCGCGAGGCACAACCAAGCACAGGCATGATAACAGAGCAACTCCCCGGGCCCTGGCGGCGGCTCCCGCCTTGTGACTTGCGCTCAACCTATAATCGGCGCGTCTGGGACATCAGGGGGCGCGCAACTTGAAGCTGGCGATGATGTTTCCGGGGCAGGGCTCGCAGTCGGTCGGCATGCTGGCGACTCTCGCCGCAGTCGAGCCTGTGGTCGGAGAAACCTTTGCCGAGGCATCGGCAGTCCTTGGCTACGATCTCTGGCGTCTGTGTCAGCAGGGCCCGGAAGAACAGCTTTCCGAAACGGAGCGGACCCAGCCCGCAATGCTCGCGGCCGGGGTCTCCGTCTGGCGGGCCTGGCGACAACGCGGCGGCAGGGCGCCCGACATGCTGGCCGGGCACAGTCTCGGCGAGTACAGCGCGCTCGTTTGTGCCGGCGCCATCGAATTCCCGGCCGCGGCGGAACTCGTACGCTTCCGCGGACAGGCGATGCAACGCGCGGTGCCGGCCGGCACTGGCGCGATGGCAGCGATTCTCGGTCTCGACGACGCGCTGATCGAGGCGGCCTGTGCGGAGGCGGCACAAGGCGAGGTGGTCCAGCCGGTCAATTACAACTCGCCGGGTCAACTCGTCATCGCGGGCCATGCACCGGCGGTCATGAGGGCCGTCGAGATCTGCAAGGCGCGCGGCGCGAAACGTGCCGTCCTGCTGCCGGTCTCCGTGCCCTCGCACAGCGCCCTCATGAAACCCGCCGCGGAGGAGATACTCGCGCGGCTGCGGGCCCTTCGGGTGCGCGCGCCGGAGATTCGCGTCTACGCCTTCGACGGCGGTCTGCACGACACGCCCGAAACGATCCGCGATGGCCTGTACCGGCAGTTGTTCAATCCGGTGCGCTGGTCGGCTATTGTCGCCGCGATGATCGGCGAAGGCGCAAAGCAGCTGGTCGAATGCGGACCCGGCAAGGTGCTCGCCGGGCTCGCGCGGCGAGCGCCGGCCGGCCGCGGCCTCGCCATCCACGCGATTGACGGAGCGGACACATTGCAGGCCGCGCTGGCGGCGGCCGCGGGGAGCGGAGAGCGATGACGACCCAGACTCTGGCGGGCGAGATTGCGCTGGTGACCGGCGCCTCGCGTGGCATCGGCCAGGCGATCGCGCTCGCGCTCGGCGGGGAGGGCGCAACGGTCATCGGCACCGCGACCGGCCCGCCGGGAGTCGCGGCGATCGATGCGGCGCTCGCCGGCGCAGGCATCACCGGGCGCGGCCTGGTGCTCGACGTCGCCGACGGAGCCGCCATCGATGCGGCGATCGCCGACATCGAGGGGCGCGAGGGACCGGTCTCGATTCTCGTCAACAATGCCGGGATCACGCGCGACACGCTGCTCCTGCGCATGAAGCCCGAGGACTGGGACGCCGTGATCGAAACCAACCTGGGCTCGGTGTTCCGGCTCAGCAAGGCCGTGCTGCGCGGCATGCTGAAGGCGCGCAAAGGGCGCATCGTCAACATCGCCTCGGTGGTCGCGATGACCGGCAATCCGGGCCAGGCGAACTATTGCGCGGCCAAGGCCG
>CAYZDW010000164.1:0-8626 GCA_964477175.1 uncultured Steroidobacteraceae bacterium
TCCGCGACCGCGCGGCGCAGCTCGTCCGCGACCGCAGAGGCCTCGCCGACTACGTCACCGTACTTCTCCTCCGCGAGACTTTGCCTGAGCGCCGCAACTCTGGCGCTGATCTCCTCGTAGCGCTCCGGCAGGTATTTCTGCAGCTGGCCACCGGACGCCTCGAGCGACTTCTCGATGCCGACCATGGCCTGTTCGGCCGGTTCCTTCTGGCTCGCGCAGCCGGCGAGGCCCAGGGCCACCACGCAGAGCGCGACCATCGTGACCCTGCTCCGAGTAAACATCATCGCGATTCCCCTTGATCCCGTTGCATTCCCGGTCGGTGCGCCGGCCGGCCAAGGCATAAGGGTACCACCGATCAGGGACCGGTCATGGGGGCAGCCCGCCGGCCATGGCGTGCGAACGCGCCGGTCATTACCATGCCGCGGACGCGGCGTCCGGGTCGCGGGGAGGCGGACATTGAAGATTCCCGAGATCCTGATGATCGAGACCATCCATCAACCGGGCAGCCTGGCAAGGGTGCTGCAGGTCATTGCCGAGGCCGGTCTCGCGATCGACCACCTGCAGGCCGTGCGGCGCGAGCAGGGCCGCACGCTGTGGGAAATCACGCTGGAGATGGACGAGGAGGCGGATCGCAGCCTCTATGCGCGTATCGATGAACTTCCAATTGCTCGTTTCGTCGGCAAGTCCGATCGCGTGTTCGACCGGCACCGGGGCGGCAAGATCCGGACGGTCTCGGCGATTACGATCAACAGCCAGCAAGTGCTGCGGGACGTTTACACGCCAGGCGTCGCAAGAGTTTGCCTCGCCATCCACAAGGATCCAGAGCAGGCCTGGCAGTACACGGCCATCGGCAACACGGTTGCGATCGTGACCAACGGCACCGCGGTGCTGGGGCTTGGCAACGTCGGCGCATTGGCGGGATTGCCCGTCATGGAGGGCAAGGCGGCACTCTTTGCGACGCTCGTCGACATTAACGCCGTGCCGATCCTGCTCGATGAGACGGATGCGGGCCGCTGTGTCGACCACATCGCGGCGATCGCGGTCGGATTCGGCGCGATCCAGCTCGAGGATTTCGCCGCGCCGAAGTGCTTCGAGATCGAAACAGGGCTGCGCGCGCGCCTGCGCTGCCCCGTGCTGCACGACGACCAGCACGGCACGGCGGTCGTCGTGCTGGCGGCCGCGCTCAATGCGGCGCGCCAGGCGGGCCGCGAGCTCGGCGACTGTGTCATCGGCCAGATCGGCCTGGGCGCCGCCGGCATCGGCATCGTGCGGCTCCTGATGTGCACCGGGGTCAGGCGCGTGCTCGGCGCCGACCTCGACGAGGGCGCCTGCCTGCGGCTGGCGGCGATGGGCGGCCAGCCGTCCACGCTCGAGGAGATCATGGGGAATTGCGATGTCGTCATCGCCGCGACCGGCATTCGCGGCCTGATCCGGCCCGCAATGGTGCGAAAGGGCCAGATCATCCTGGCGCTGTCGAATCCGGATCCCGAGATTGAGCCGCTGGTCGCGTTGCAATACGGCGCCGCGATCGCCGCGGACGGCAAGGGGATCAACAACGTGCTGGGTTTCCCGGGGCTGTTCAAGGGCGCACTGGCGGCGCGCGCGACCTGCTTCACCGATGCGATGCTGCTGGCTGCCGCGCGGCGAATTGCCGAACTGGCGCTCGGGGACGACCTGGTGCCCGACGCGCTCGACCGCGATGTCCATGTCGCGGTCGCGACGGCTGTGCAGGGAGCCGTTTAGGACGCCGCATAGGTGCCGGAGTTACGGATTTCGGATTTGGTCGCGCCGAATCCGAAACCCGTAACTCCGGCACCTCTAGACGGTCATCGCTGTGCGCAGCTTCTGGATCGCCGCTGCTTCGATCTGCCGGATGCGTTCCGCGGAAACGCCGTAGTCGTCAGCCAGGTCCTGCAGCGTCCGCTTCTCGTCGGCGAGCCAGCGGGCCTTGATGACCTGGCGGCTGCGCTCGTCCAGTTTCCCGAGAGCGGAAGCCAAAGAGTCTGCGACCACACCTTCCCATTCATCCTGCTCGACGGTCGCGGCCGGATCCAACTCCGGAGACGGCAGGTAAAGCGACGGCGAAACGGTGCCTTCCTCTTCGTCCGCGTCGGGCGCGGGATCGAAAGACAGGTCGCGCGCCGCGAGGCGCTGCTCCATCTCGCGCACTTCGCGCGGCTCGACGCCCAGTTCGCCGGCGACGGCATCGGTTTCCTCATCGGAAAGCCAGGCAAGGTTCTTTTTCATGCGCCGCAGGTTGAAGAACAGCTTGCGCTGCGCCTTGGTCGTGGTGACGCGCACCAGTCGCCAGTTGCGGATCACGAATTCGTGGATCTCGGCCCGGATCCAGTGGATCGCGAAACTCACGAGGCGCACGCCCATGCCGGGATCGAAGCGTTTGACCGCCTTCATCAGGCCGACGTTGCCTTCCTGGATCAGGTCGGCGACCGGCAGGCCGTAGCCCATGTAACCGCGCGCGACATGCACGACGAAGCGCAGGTGCGACAGCACGAGCGCTCGCGCGGCGTCCAGATCCTGATGCTCGTGGAAACGCGTCGCGAGCTCGAATTACTCCTCGCGGCTGAGGACGGGAATGCTCGACACGCGTTCGATATAGGCCTCGAGGCTGCCGACCGGACCGGCCAGCATCAAGGACGGGTTCTTCACGGCAAGCGCAGTACCTGTCATCGCTCACTACCTCCCGATGCCAACTTTAGCAGTCGCGCTTATAGAGTGCTAATGGCGCCACAAATTCACCGCCAGGCGATAACATAAATCCAATAAAAACAGAGTATTATGCGCGCGACACGATGCACCGCAGGTGATAGGCGGCCGCTGGCCGGGCACCCAGCAGACCGAGGGACATGCTTGCAGACGTACGCAGCCAAGTCAGACTCAGTCCTGTCATTGCGGGCCCTTTCAGAAAAGGCGACCGGTCCAGGTCGAGCAGGAGCCCGACCTTGGCCGTCAAGGCCGAGCGACGCGATAAATCTCGAATCGGCCCGTGCCCGAGTTCTCGCGGTGGTAATCGAGCGATTTTTCATCCGGCGACAGGGTTGGGCCCTCGACGAAACCGCTGATCGCGCTCACCAGTTGCGGCGCAGCGAAGGCGGCGGTGGAGCTGGCGCGCGTTGCACGGTAGATCCGCACCTGACTGGTATTCAGGTTGGCGCGCGTGAAGAAAAGCTCTCGCCCGTCCGCGGAGATCGCGGGCGCGTATTCGAGATCCGTCGTCGTGTTCACGTTGGCCAGGATGACGCTGCTGTTCGGATCGCGCATGAAGCCGTTGCCGGATGCGACGGCGATGGCGATATCCGCCGAATCCGGGAAAGCATTTCCGCCGGAAAAATCACCGTCGGCGAAATAGAGAGTGGCGCCATCGGGGCTGACCTCGATATCGAAGTTGACGAAGCCCGGCGTGGTCCTTGCCAGCCCGCTGACGGCGGCGGCGCCGGTCACCGAACTGCCGTTCCACGTCCCCGAATAAAGCGTGTCGTACACGCTGGGCGGGTTGTAGTTGGCGGTGCTGACGTAGAAGAAGCGGCTCGCGGTGTCCGTCGTCGGCGTGCCTTCGACCGCGGCGGTGTTGATGCTCGCAATCGGACCCTGATACTGAACACTGGTCGCATTGATGAATGCGCTATAGAAGATGTCCTTGTTCGCGCCATTGTCGTTGAAAAACAGGTAAACCCCGTCGCGGCTCACGAATGGCTCCATCGCGTCGCCGTTGTAACCGATGATCGTGCTCAGCTCCGGATTGCCGAACGCGGTGTAGTCCGAGCTCGGCGGTGGCATTGGGGATGGGATGCTGCCGCCGCCGCCAGCGCAGGCGGAGAGGGCCACGGCAATCGTGGCTAGCGTCAGTGCGCAAAGCGTTCGGTTTATGGCTGCTCGCTCACGGACTTGAGGTAAGTCACCTGTTCCGCAGTCAGCGCGTTCTTGATGTTGACCAGCATTTCCATGAACAGGCGCTTCTTGCGATTCTCCGCCTCGAACACGCGATCGATTCCGGTCAGTACGGCCTTGGCGTCGATGGGATGCTGATCGAAAAGTTCCTGCAGCTGCGAGGCTTCGGTCATGAGCAGCCAATCGCTTTCCGCGGCCTGCGCCTGCACGCGTTTCAATTCGGCGCCGATCATGTCGCGCTGCTTTTCCGTGAGCTTGAGCTTGCTCTGGTGCTTCAGGATCAGCTCGGGACCGAACAGTTTGCCCTTGAGCCATTCATCCTTGTCCCCTTCCTCTGCGGCGTGGGCCGGCGCGGCGAACGCAAGAATAAGGAGCAGGAGGCAGGTGGCGAATGCATTGAACGATTTCATAGGAGCGATTCCTCGAGAGAAACGTGAAAACCCGTGGGCGATGGAAGATCGACGCTTAGGGGCGGGGCGGCGAATGCCAGCAGTTCGTCGGTAGGCACACGCCAGTAATCGGGCGAAGACAACTCCCGCGCCAACGACGCAGCGACGCGAGCTTCGAGCTGCGATGAATCGGGCGCGCCGGATCGGTTGATCCATGTCCACGACAAGCCGGCGACGACCACCACTGCGGTGACCGCCGCAAATGCGGGACGCCACGCAATTGGGGGCGAAAGAGTGGTGCTCGAACGCGGCCAGACGGCGGCAAAGCGCGGTTGTGGTGCCGACCGATCGCGCGCGGCGAGGCCGCTTCGCAGTGCCGACGCCAATTGCGCGTCGTCGCGATCGAGACTCTGGTCGCTCACTGCGCCGGCTCCTGATCCGCGAGCTGACGCCGCAGCGCCGCTTTGCCGCGCTCGTAGTGCATTCTCGCCGTTCCAAGGGCGACACCGAGCACCTCGGCCGCTTCGGCAATGGAAAGGTCTCGATAGAAGACAAGATCGAGTACTTCGCGCTGTCGCGCCGGTAGTGAACGCCACGCCGCCATGATTCGATCGCTGTCCTGCGAGCGCTGATAGTCGGCGAGCGAATCCGTGTTTATCGAGGGCTCCTCCGACGGGGCGAACGAAGCCAAGCGCGCGATGGTCTGCAACGACTGCCGCGCGCGACGCCACCGCGAGCGCGCGTGATTGCGGATCACGGCGAAGAGCCAGGTTCGCAGGCTTGAAATGCCGCCGAACCGGGCCCGGCCCTCGACAATCGCCAGATACGTCATCTGCAGAATATCCTCCGCTTCGCCACGACGCCCGCGAGTGCACGTGAGTGCCCACGAGAAGCACTGGTCGTGCAACTGCTCGAGCTCGCGCGGGTCGATCAGCGGGTTATGTCGCAATCGGGGCTCGTCCGGCATTGCACGCGTCAACTTAGTTGCACGGCGGGGGGGTGTATATGACGTACCCTTTCCATGCGCCCGATCCCGCAGATCCCGGGTTCGATGACCAGTTGCAGCGCCTGAGGTCCGGAATGCTCCGCCATGAAATGCGGAGCGATAGCCAGCAGTTCGGCAGATCACGAGAAAAAGTAACTACAACATCCAGTTACGCGCGCGGCTCGATGCGCCTCAGGTGATACGCGGCGGCCAGCCAGGCACCCAGCAGACCGAGCCCCGCGCCGCCGCCGACAACCACCAGGTACTCTCGCGCAGAGAGGCCCGTGAGCGTGAATGAAGCGCCGTAAGCCGCCGACAGGCGCGCCGCGGGCGCTGCCAGGAAGGCAAGGCCGATCCCGATCAGCGCGACGGCCAGCAGGCCGCCGCCGAGGCCCTGCCAGAACCCCGAATACAGGAATGGCCGGCGCACGAATGCATTGCTGCCGCCGACCAGCTTGGTGACCTCGATCTCGGCGCGGCGCCCGTTGATTTCGAGCCGGATCGTGTTGCCGACGATCGTGAGGACGCCCCCTGCCAGCACGACGGCGGCGAGGAGGACGACCTGGCGCAGCGTGTCGAGCATTGCGTGCAGGCGTCGCACCCAGGCCGTGTCCGCCTCGACGAGCTCGACCTCGGGAAGCCTGCGCAGGTCAGCGGCGAGTGTCTCGACCGCCGCGGCCGAATCCTGACCGGAGGCGGGCCGCAGCTTGACGACCCAGGGCAGGGGATTCTCCGCGAGCGCCTTGAGTGCCTCGCCGATGCCGGACAAGGCCCGGAATTCGGCGAGCCCCTCGTCGGGACTCACGAGCACCGCCTCGCCGACTTCGTCGCGTGCCTTGATCGCCTGCGCGACCTTGCGCGCCTGTTCGGCGGTCGTCGGCAGGCGCAGGTAGACCGAGAGCTGCACGGTGTCGCCGAGGCCGGCAGTCACGGCGCGCGCATTGGCGACGACGAGATAGAGCGCAGCGGGCAGCGCGAGCGCGATGCCAATCACCGCGATCGTCAGGACGGTCGCGAAGGGCTGGCGCGCGAGGCGACCGAGCGACCCGACCAGCGTTTGCGCATGGCGCTCGAGCCAGGTCGACGCGGCGCCGCCGAGCGTTCGCGGGCCGACCGGTCGCGTGGTCCTGAGTTCTTCAGGCAGCGACATGGGGGTTGCTCGCGAGGCGGCCCTGCTCGATATGGATGCGCCGCACGCGAAACCGGTCGAGCAGGTGCACGTCGTGGGTCGCGACCATGACGGTGACGCCAACCGCGTTGAAGCGCTGGAAGAGGTTCATGACCTCGAGTGCGAGGTCGGGGTCCAGGTTGCCGGTCGGCTCGTCGGCGATCAGCACGGGCGGCTTCGTGATGACGGCGCGCGCGATCCCGACGCGCTGCTGCTCGCCCGCGGACAGCTCGAGCGGAAACGTCCTTTCCTTGCCGAGCAGGCCGACCTGGTCCAGCGCGGCGCGCACGCGCCTGTCCATCTCGCGCCGCGGCACACCGGCTATTGCGAGTGGCAGCGCGACATTGTCATAGACCGGCCTGTCGTCCAGCAGCCGGTGATCCTGGAACACGACCCCGACCTGGCGGCGAAAAGCCGGAATGGCACCCGGGCGCAGCGTGCCGGTATTGCGGCCGTTGACGACGACCTGGCCGCGCGTCGGGCGCTCGAGCAGCGCGATCAGGCGCAGCACCGTGCTCTTGCCGGCTCCGGAGTGGCCGGTCAGGAAGATCATTTCGCCGGTGGCGAGCTCGAACGACAGCTCGGACAGGGCCTCGCGGCCGTTCGGATAACGCTTGAATACGCGGTCAAATCGGATCACTGGGCATTCCCGGGCACGGCGCGCATGAGCCCGTCGACGTAGGCACCGGCGTCGAAGATACCGAAATCCTCCAGTTCTTCGCCAACGCCGACGAACCGGATCGGCAGCCCGAAACGGCGCGCGATCGCGATGACGATACCCCCCTTGGCCGTGCCGTCCAGCTTCGTGACGACTATGCCCGTGACGCCGATTGCCTGATGGAACTGCTCGGCCTGGCGCAATGCGTTCTGGCCGAGACCCGCGTCCAGGACCAGCAACACCTCGTGGGGAGCCTCGGGATCGAGGCGTTTCAGGACGCGCGCGATCTTGGCCAGTTCGTCCATCAGGTGCGATTGCGTGTGCAGCCGGCCGGCGGTGTCGGCGATCAGCACGTCGATGCTGCGCGCGCGCGCGGACTGCAGCGCGTCGAAGACGACGGCAGCCGGATCCGCGCCGGCCGCCTGGGAAACCACCGACACGCCCGTGCGCTCGGCCCAAACGGCCAACTGCTCGACGGCCGCAGCGCGAAAGGTGTCACCGGCGGCCAGCATGACCGAGAGCCCATCGGCGCGCAGCCTGCGGGTGAGCTTGCCGATCGTCGTGGTCTTGCCCGAGCCGTTGACGCCGACCACGAGGACCACGAACGGCCGGCGGGAGCGGTCGATCGCGAGCGGTCGCTCGACCGGTTGCAATATCGCGAGCAGTGCATTGCGCAGGGCGCCCTGCAATGCGGCGGCATCCGAAAGCTCGCTGCGCGCCACGGCGCGGTGCAGGTCCGCGAGCACTTCGCTCGTCGCCTCGACGCCGACGTCAGCCATCAGCAGCCGTGTCTCCAGATCCTCGAACAGCGCATCGTCGATCCGGCGGCCGGGCAGCAGGTCGGCGACCCAAGAGGCGCCGCGATTGACCCTTGAGCGCAGGCGGGCGAGAAAGCCGCAGGATTCCGCGGAGGCCTTGTCGTCGGGGGCTGTCATTGCAGGCGCGGTCCGGCAGGAAAGCGCGATTGTAGCGGCCGCGCGCCTGCGACGCGCCGGCCCGCGGAGCGACGCGCCCGGCCCTGGGAGGGCAGGGCGGCGCAGCCCGGGATCGGGAACCGCTCAGGGCTCCAGGATGGCGGAATTCGCGATGACGAAAGCGGCACCACCGCTCGCAGCCAGCGACGCGGCATGGGTCTGCATTTCCGTCGTCACGGCGAGGCTCGCCGACGGGTCCAGCAGCGATCCGTGCGACCCGGACGTGAAATGCACCCAGCGGCCATTGCCGGCAGCGACCGGCGTCGGCCCCGCCGCGTTCGCCTTGACGAAGCCGCCCGCGGCGACCAGCCGCTGCGTCGCCGTGTTCGGCACGACGGTGTCGTTGATGACCTGCGTCAGCACGGTCGGGCGCGCCGCGACGGTCGCCGCGACGTAATTCAGGGGATCGCCCGCGTCCACCACGGTCTGCGCGTCGCGGAAGAACTGCTCATAGAGCGTCGTGCCCGGTGAGAGGCCGGCGGCCGCGAGGCCGGCGTTGACGGTCGGCGACAGCGCCGCCGATTCGCGCAGCAGGTTGGCGATGCC
>CAYZDW010000165.1:0-5079 GCA_964477175.1 uncultured Steroidobacteraceae bacterium
GACCAGGTGTTCATCGCCGGGCCAGGGATGATGGTTCCCGGATTGCCGGCGGTGCAGGCGCTGCCGCCCATGCCGCCGATGCCGGGTATGGCCTTTGCGCGCGGGCATCATTGGCTGCTGGAAGGCTGGAGCGATGCGGAATTGGTGAAAGTCACGCCTGCGCTCGGCCGCTATTTCGGCACCGACAAGGGCGTATTGGTGGCGCGCGCTCCGGCGGATGCCAAGCTCGGACTGCAGGACGGCGATGTCATCGTCGCGATCGGCGGGCGCGAGCCGCAGAGCGGGCCGCATGCGATGCGCATCCTGCGTTCCTATCAACCCGGCGAATCGGTGGAGATTCGCATCCTGCGCGATCGCAAGGCGCAGACGCTGAAGGCCTCGGTGCCCGAGAGCGCCGTCGAACGCGGGCCGCACATGAGAGTCGCGCCGCCCACGCTGCCGGTGGAACCCGCAAGCCCAGGCTGAGCCAACCGATCGCTGTGCTAGTCTGCGCGGCGCATGCGCCGCGCCGACTTTGCCTATCCGCTTCCCAGGGAACTGATCGCTCAGCATCCGCTTCCGGAGCGCGCGGCGAGCCGCCTGCTGGTGCTCGACGGCGGGAACGGCGCGCTTCAGGACCTGATGTTCACGGACCTCGCGACGCTTTTGCGGCCGGGCGACCTCCTGGTGATCAACGACACGCGCGTGCTTCCGGCGCGCCTGCGCGGCCGCAAGGCGAGCGGTGGAGCCTGCGAAATCCTGCTGGAGCGCATCCTCGGTGAGCGCCGAATCCTCGCCCAGGCGCGCGCCAGCAAGGGCTTCCGCCCCGGAACCGAGATCATGCTGCCGGACGGCGCGCGCGCCGTCGTGATTGGGCGGCGCGACGATCTTCACGAATTCGAACTGGACCGCGCGGCCTTCGAATATTTCGAGCGTCACGGCAGCATGCCGCTGCCGCCCTATATCGAGCGCGAGGCCGATGCGGCCGATCGCGAGCGTTACCAGACGGTGTATGCCGACGAGCCCGGTGCGGTTGCAGCACCGACTGCGGGACTGCATTTCGACCGGCCGACTCTCGCGCGCCTGGATGCGGCGGGTGTGGCCGCTGCACGCCTGACGCTGCACGTCGGCGCGGGCACCTTCCAGCCGCTGCGTGTCGATGATATCGAAGAGCATCGCATGCACGCAGAGCGTTTCCGGATTCCCGAGGAGACCGTAGCTGCGGTCAGGGCGGCGCGGGCGCGCGGTGGCCGCGTCATCGCCGTCGGTACGACAGTCGTGCGCAGTCTCGAGGCCGCGGCCGCCGGCGGAGCCCTCGCAGCTGGCGCGGGCGAAACGGATATCTTCATCATGCCCGGCCATCGATTCCGCGTGGTCGATGCGCTCTTGACCAACTTTCACCTGCCGGAGTCCACGCTCCTGATCCTGGTGGCAGCCTTCGCGGGACGGGAGCACGTGCTTGCCGCGTATCATCACGCGATCGCCGGGCGCTACCGGTTCTACAGCTACGGAGACGCGATGTTCGTGACGCCGGATCCGGCCATGCTGGGCCCGCGCGAGGCCCAGTCTTGAAGTTCAGCGTGATGGCACGGGACGGCGCCGCTCGCAGCGGCCGATTCGACTTCGCCCGCGGCGTGGTCGAGACGCCGGCGTTCATGCCGGTCGGGACCTATGGATCCGTCAAGGGCGTCACCGCCGAGGAACTCATCGCCTGCGGCGCGCAGATTGTGCTCGCCAATACCTTCCACCTGATGCTGCGCCCGGGCGCGGACGTCGTGCGCGCCCATGGCGGCCTGCACGGGTTCATGCATTGGCCGCGGCCGATACTGACCGACTCGGGCGGCTTCCAGGTGTTCAGCCTTGCGGCGATGCGCAAGGTCGCGGAGGAGGGCGTCAGCTTCCGTTCGCCGGTCGATGGCGACGCGGTATTCCTCGATCCCGAGCGGTCGATGGCCATCCAGCGTGCGCTCGGCTCCGACATCGCCATGGTGTTCGATGAATGCACGCCGCACCCGGCGACCGAGCACCAGGCCCGCGAGTCCATGGAGCTGTCGCTGCGCTGGTCGGAGCGCAGCCGCCGCGCCTGGGATCAGGATCAGGGACCCGGTGCGCTGTTCGGCATCGTGCAGGGCGGCATGTACGACTCCTTGCGCAGCGCCTCGCTCGCGGGATTGCTGCGCATCGGCTTCGACGGGCTCGCGATCGGCGGCCTTTCCGTCGGGGAGCCGGTCGGTGAGCGCCAGCGCGTGCTTGAAGGTCTGCTGCCGCAGATACCGCCGGAGCGACCACGTTACCTCATGGGCATGGGCCGACCCGAGGACCTCGTCGAAGCGGTCACGCTGGGAATCGATTTGTTCGACTGCGTGATGCCGACCAGACACGCGCGGAACGGCCACCTGTTCGTGCAGAGCGGCGTCATGAATATCCGCAACGCGCGCTATGCCGACGACACGAGTCCCGTCGAATCGGGCTGCGCCTGCTACACCTGCCGCCATTACAGCCGTGCATATCTGCGGCACCTCGACCGCTGCGGGGAAATGCTCGGTCCACGGCTCGCCACCTTGCACAACCTGCACTATTACCTGGACCTCATGGCCCGGCTCCGCGCCGCGATCGCTGCCGGCAGCCTGGCCGAGTTCCGCGCCGGGTTCTACGCTGCGCGCCGGCCGCAGACCGGCTCTGTGGCATAATCACGCGCCCAAACCGGGGCCGGCGCCGCCGGCCCATTGTCGTAGAGGATGATCGATGGACTTTCTTATTTCGCCCGCCTGGGCCCAGGCCGCCGGAGGGTCGTCCACCAGCGCGTGGGTCAACGTGCTGCCGCTGGTGCTGATTTTCGTCGTGTTCTATTTCCTGCTGATCCGGCCGCAGACCAAGCGCACCAAGGAACACCGCGAGATGGTCGCCAAGCTCTCGGCCGGCGACGAGGTCGTCACCAACGGCGGGATCCTCGGGCGGATCAGCGAGATCGGTGAGAGCTTCGTGACACTCGAAGTCGCCCCGAACGTCACGCTCAGGGTGCAGAGATTCCAGGTCACGCAGCTGATGCCGAAAGGCACCTTCAAGGGCGCCTGAGCGCCCGCGACGGCCGCCGTGATGCAACGATATCCCTTCTGGAAGGGCGCCCTGCTGTCGGCCCTGATGCTGGCGGCCATACTGCTTGCGCTGCCGAATGTTTACGGTGAGTCGCCGGCGCTGCAACTGTCGCGGCGCGATCGCGCGACGTTCGATGCCGCGGCGGTCACGGAATTCGAGAGCCTGCTGCGCGGCGAGCAAATCCCGTTCGAGGAGGCCTTTGTCGACGACGCGGGCCGCTTGTGGATCCGCTTCGATGCGGTGCCCGGGCAGCTCGCAGCCCGCGACCTGATCCAGGGCCGCTACGAGGGCCAGTTCGCAATCGCAACGACGTTCGCTTCGCGCGCGCCGGACTGGATCAACCGGCTGGGCCTCGAGCCGATGAGCCTCGGGCTCGACCTGCGCGGCGGCATTTACCTGGTCTATGAAGTCGACGTCGAGGGCGCGGTCGCGCAGCTGCTGCAGCGCCTGGAGCGTGACTTCCGCAAGGTCCTGCGCGACGCGAGAATACCGTACGAAGAGGTGGCCGTGGCCGGCACCGTCACGCAAGTGCGGCTGCGCGACCCGACGCAGGGGGACGAAGCGCTGCGCGCGCTGCGCGACTATGACTCCGCACTTTCGATCGCACCCGGCGCCGAACCCGGCGTGCTGATTGCGCAGTTGACCCCGGACCAGATCAAGCAGCGGCAGGATTTCGCAATCGAGCAGAACAAGACGGCGCTCAGCAACCGCGTCAATGCGCTGGGCGTCGCCGAGCCGGTGGTCGTACGCCAGGGCCTCCACCGGATCGCCGTGCAGCTGCCCGGCATCCAGGACGCCTCCGAGGTCGTGCGCGTGCTCGGCAAGGTCGCGACGCTGGAGTTCCGCCTGGTCGACACGGTCAACAGCCCGATGGAGGCCGAGCGCACTGGCCGCGCGCCGCTCGGCACAAGGTTGTACAAGGAGCGCAGCGGCAGCCCGGTGCTCCTGAAGCGCGACGTCATTGCGACCGGCGAACAGCTGATTGACGCGTCGTTCGCGCCGTCGCAGGGCGAGCCGGCAGTCAGCGTCAAGCTGGACAGCCGCGGCGGTGACGAGATGCTGCGCACGACGCGTGAGAATCTCGGCCGCCCGATGGCGGTCGTGTTCATCGAGAAGGAGCGCGAGCAGGTCGAACGGGGCGGCCGGAAGGTGGTCATCGACCGGTCCAAGGAGGAGGTCATCAGCGTCGCGACGATTCGCGGCGTTTTCTCGAATAATTTCCAGATCACCGGATTGTCGGCCGCGGAAGGTTCGGAGCTCGCGAAGCTGCTGCGCGCCGGCGCGCTGGCGGCACCGATCTACATCGTCGAGCAGCGCCTGATCGGGCCGAGCTTGGGCCAGGACAACATCGACGCCGGCACACGCGCGCTGATGGTCGCGGCGATCTTCTTGTTCGCCTTCATGGTGATTTACTACCGCGTGTTCGGCGTCATTGCGGACATCGTGCTGCTGTCGAACGTCGTGTTCATCGTCGCGCTGCTCAGCCTGTTCGACGCCGCGCTGACATTGCCCGGCATCGCGGGCATCGTGCTGACCGTCGGCACCGCGGTCGACGCGAACATCCTGGTCTACGAGCGCATCCGCGAGGAGCTCGGCGTCGGCAATTCGCCCTGGGCGGCGATCAATGTCGGCTTCGATCGGGCCTTCTCGGCGATCGCGGATTCCAACGTCACGATGCTGATGTCCGGCATCGTGCTGTTCATGTTTGGCTCGGGTCCGGTGCGCGGCTTTGCGGTGACGCTGTGCATCGGCATCGCGACGTCGATGTTCACGGCGCTGGTCGGCAGCCGCGCGCTGATCCACCTGGCCTACGGGCGCCGGCGCCGCATCGAGCGGCTCGCGATCTAAGGGCGGCAGCATGGAATTTTTCAAGAAAGTCCCTTCGATCCGCTTCATGGAGCTGCGCCGCTACTGGTACATCCTGTCGGCAGTAGTCGTGCTGGGTTCGATCGCTCTCGTCATGATCCGCGGCCTCAACCTGACGGTCGACTTCACCGGTGGCGT
>CAYZDW010000166.1:0-12459 GCA_964477175.1 uncultured Steroidobacteraceae bacterium
CGGACCGGCTGCTGGAACTCGGTGTCTATGCGATCGGGTTCTCCTACCCGGTCGTGCCGATGGGCAAGGCCAGGATCCGCACGCAGATGTGCGCCGGGCACACGCGCCCACAGCTCGAGACAGCGGTCGCCGCATTCGCGCAGGCCGGCCGCGAGCTGGAAATCATTGGAGGCTGAGATCCGCATGAAGGCATTGATCAAGTCGCGCCCCGAGCCGGGCATCTGGATGGGCGAACTGCCGAAGCCCGAGCCCGGTCCCAATGACGTCCTGATCAGGATGCGCAAGACCGCGATCTGCGGAACCGACATCCACATCTATCAATGGAACGACTGGGCACAGCGTACGATTCCGGTGCCGATGCAGGTCGGCCACGAATATTGTGGCGAGATCGTCGAAGTCGGCAGCGAGGTGCGGGGCCTCGCGCGCGGCGACCGGGTGTCCGGCGAAGGCCACATCACCTGTGGACATTGCCGCAACTGCCGCGCAGGGCGGCGTCATCTATGTCGCAACACGCAGGGCGTTGGCGTCAATCGGCCCGGTTGCTTCGCCGAATACATGGTGCTGCCCGCCGCCAACGTTTTTCGGCTGTCCGACGCGATCACCGACGAGATCGCCGCGATTCTCGACCCGCTCGGCAATGCGACGCACGCAGCACTGTCATTCAACATGGTCGGCGAGGACGTGCTGATCACCGGCGCCGGTCCGATCGGCGTCATGGCCGTGGCGATCGCGCGCTTCATCGGCGCACGCCACGTCGTGATCACCGACGTCAATGACTACCGGCTGGAGCTCGCGCGCAAGATGGGTGCCACCAGAGCGCTGAACGTCGCACGCGAGCGCATCGACGATGCGATGCGCGAACTCGGCATGGAAGAAGGATTCGACGTCGGGCTGGAAATGTCGGGCAACCCGTCGGCGTTCCGGGACATGCTGCACGCCATGCACCACGGTGGCAGCATTGCGCTGCTCGGCATCCCGCCGGCGGACATGGCGATCGACTGGAATCAGGTGATTTTCAAGGGACTCGTCATCAAGGGCATCTACGGCCGCGAGATGTTCGAGACCTGGTACAAGATGGCCAGCATGCTGCAGAGCGGCCTCGACATCCGCCCGGTGATCACGCACCGCTACGCGGCGGGCGATTATCTGAGCGCCTTCGAGACGATGAGCAGCGGGCAATCCGGCAAGGTGATCCTGGACTGGGCGGCCTAGGGCACCCCTGATTCAGTCCACGCGACAGCGACACAGATAGACCGGCCGTCCCTGGGCCGCGAGCGCAAGCAGCGCGCGCGCTTCGGCCATCGCGGCGCCGAGACCCGGCAGCGCAGCGCGCCGCGGCGCGGTCGCCTCGACGAGCCATGCCACCGCGGAGCGCAGGCGCATGGCGATCACATCGCGCCAACTCATTTCGCGCTCGATCCAGGTGACGCCGTAGCCCTCTTCGAGCCCGGCGAGCTTCGCGGCCTCCGCGATCGCCTCGTCCACGCCACCCAGCTCATCGACGATGCCTGCCGCGCGGGCGTCGGCGCCGGTCCAGACCCGCCCCTGCGCCAGGCTTTCGATTTCCTCGGGGCGTCGGCTTCGTGAGCGCGCGACCCCTTCGACAAAGGTCCGGTAGGCGTGCTCGACGCTGGCCTGCAGGATCTGGCGCGCTTCCTGGCCGAGCTCGCGGTCGTATTCGGTCGCGCCCGCCAGGTCCGTCGTGCCGAATCCGTCGCTCGTAATGCCGATCTTGGCCAGCGTGCGCTGGAATGTCGGGATGACTGCGTAGACTCCGATCGAACCCGTGATCGTCATTGGCGCCGCGACGATGCGATCCGCGTCCATTGCGATGTAATAGCCTCCCGAGGCGGCCACCGTGCCCATCGACGCGACCACCGGCTTGCCGGAAGCGGAGAGCGCAGCCACTTCACGGCGGATCACCTCGGACGCCATGATGCTGCCGCCCGGGCTGTCGATGCGCAGCACGATGGCCGAGTAGTCGTCGTCCTCGCGTGCGTCCCTCAACATTGCGGCCAGCGTGTCGCCACCGACGAACCCCGGCGGCTGTTCGCCGTCCAGGATTTCTCCCGACGCGACGATGACGCCGACATTCTGGTCCTCGGAGCCTGCCAGCGCCTCCTCGGAACGCACGATGGACAGGTATGGCTGCCAGTCGACGGCCTTGTAGCCGCCGGATTCATCGTCCTCACCGGCGACGCCGGCGACGATCGTCTCGAATTCCTCACGCGTTTTCAGGCCGTCCACCAGGCCGCGCGCCAGCGCGTACTGCGCGAGATCCCCGCCGGTCGCGCGTACGCCGGCGACCGCCTCGTCCGCGTATGCCTGGATCAGCGCCGGCTCGAGACCCCTGGCCGCGGCCACATCGGCCTTGTAACCCTCCCAGAGCGCGCCGACCCAGACCTGCGCGTCCTCGCGATCCTCACGCGACATGTCGCTGCGGGTCCAGGTCTCGGGACCGGACTTGTGGCTGCCGACCTTGAAAACGTTGATGTCGACGGCAAGCTTGTCCACGGCGCCGCGCAAGTAACTGCGGTAATAGGCGTAGCCGTCCAGCAACACGAAACCGAAGGGATCGAGATAGACCTCGTCGGCCTGTGCCGCCAGGTAGTACTGGCGCTGCGTGAACAACTGCCCGTGCGCGTAGACCTTTTTCCCGGCCTCGCGGAACCAGCGAATAGAGAGCGCTAAGTCTTGTAATGCGGGCAGGCCGGCGCGATCGAGTTCATCGAGGTCGAGCACCAGCGCGCGGATGCGCTCGTTGTCGCGCGCATGGTCCACGACGTCGATGAGATCGCGCAGGCGCGTCTCCTGCCGGTCTTCGCCGGTGGCCTCGGCCAGCGCGCGTTCCAGCGGATCGCCGCTCTGCTCCTCGACGATGCGTCCTTGTGGCGCCAGTTCGAGCGCGGCACTGCCAGGGATGATCGGCAGTGTCGTGTGGCTCACGGCCAGCAGCGCACCGAAGATCATGAGCAGCAGTGCGAGGTGCAGGACCTTGCGCAGCCCGTCGAGGGCGTACAGCAGACCCTTCAGCAGGGCCCCAAGCGCGCGCATCAGACCCATGATCCCGTCCTCACGCGCCCAGCTTTTCCTCGATGCGCGCGGACTTGCCGGAGCGCGCGCGCAGATAGTAGAGCTTCGCGCGGCGCACTTTGCCGCGACGCTTGACCTCGACGTCTGCGATCGCAGGGCTGTAGGTCTGGAACACGCGCTCGACGCCCTCGCCGTGCGACACCTTGCGCACGGTGAATGAGCTGTTCAGACCGCGATTCTTGCACGCGATCACAACCCCTTCGTAGGCCTGGATGCGCTCGCGATCGCCTTCCCGGACCTTGACCTGCACGACCACGGTATCGCCTGGCCCGAATTCGGGCAACTGGCGCTTCATCGTGCGCGATTCCAGTTCCTGCATGATTCTGTTCATGGCTTCGTCCCCGATATCCACCTGAGCCTCATCACCAATCCTCACCGCAGCGGTTCGATGCCCGCCTCGGCACAATATTCATCCAGCAGCGTCCGTTCCTCGCCGGTCAGGTCGCGACGGGTCAGCAGGTCGGGCCGTCGTTGCCAGGTCCGGCCCAGCGCCTGCTTCAGGCGCCAGCGCCGGATTTCGGCGTGGTTCCCGCCCTGCAGCACCGCAGGCACCTGGCGGCCATCCCAGACCTCCGGCCTCGTGTACTGCGGCCAGTCCAGCAGTCCGTCGCCAAACGAGTCCTGCGCCGCCGATTCGGCATCGCCCAGCACGCCGGGCAGCAATCTGGCCACCGCATCGATGACGACCAGCGCGGGCAATTCGCCGCCCGACAGCACATAGTCGCCGATCGACAGCTCCTCGTCGATCAGGGCGTCCACGACCCGCTCGTCGATGCCCTCGTAACGCCCCGCGACCAGCATGATGCCCCGAAGGCCCGCCAGGCGCCGCGCCATCTGCTGCGTGAACGGCCGTCCCTGCGCCGAGAGCCCGATGACCGGCGCGCCCTCGGGTAGCCGCCCGGCGCAAGCGCGAATCGCACTCGCGAGCGGCTCGACCTTCAGGACCATTCCGGGGCCACCGCCATAGGGGCGATCGTCCACGGTCCGGTGCGGGTCGGTCGCGAGCCGCCGCGGGTCCTCCGTGCCGACACGGAGCAGGCGCGCGGCCAGTGCGCGCCCCACGACACCTGCGCCGAGCCCTGCCTGGATGAGCTCCGGGAACAGCGTTACGACTTCTATGTGCATCTAGTGTGCATCTAGAAATCGGGGTCCCAGTCGACCGTGATGCTGCCGCGATCCAGTTCCACGCGCCGCAAATGGGGTGCCACCATGGGCAGCCAGTGTTCGCGCTCGCCGATCACGACCATGACGGCGTTGGCCCCCGTATCGAGAAAATGGTCCACGCGCCCCAGCACGTGACCCTTCAGATTCACGACCTCGAGCCCGACCAGGTCGGCCTGGTAGTACTCACCATCCTTCAGCGCCGGCAACTCGCGACGCTCGATCCACAATTCCTGCCGCGCCAGCAAGAACGCCTGGTCGCGGTCCTCGACGCCCGTCAGCCGCGCGACCAGGCCCTTGCCATGGCGACGACCCTCGAGATGCGTCAGGTCCTGCTGGCCACCGCCTGGCAGGTCGGCTCGCCATACCGGGAAGGCCAGCATCTGTTCCGGCGGTTCCGTGTAGGACGCGATCTTGATCCAGCCGCGGACACCGAAGGGCCCCGTAATGCGGCCCAGAGCGATCCGGCTATCTCCCTGAGCCGCACGCGACGGTGATTCCGCCATGCGGTGACCGGCGCCCGGTGATCAGGCCGCCGCCTGCTTGCGGAACGCCATCACCAGCGTACGAACCCGATCGGACATCTTGGCGCCCGTGCCGGTCCAGTAGTCGATCCGCGGCAGGTCCAGCTCGATCTTCCGATCCTTGCCCCGGGCCACCGGGTTGAAAAACCCGACCTGCTCAAGCACGGTGCCGCCCTGCCGCTTGCGGCTGTCCGTGACGACGACGTGGTAGAACGGCGCATTCTTGCCGCCACGGCGCGTCAGTCGAATCGTCACCATCGGATGAATTCCTCGCAGCCCGGGAGCCGTCGGGCCCCGTCAAAGAGCCGCGCATTCTACTCAAATCATGCGGGTAATGAAAGGCTTACACGAGGCTGCCGGGCGGCCCGTTCAGCGCGGACCATGACCGCCGGGATTGCGCCCGGTAAGGCCCCGCAACATCCGTGCGAGGCCACCGCCCTTCATCTTTTTCATGACCTTTCCCATCTGCAAGTGCTGCTTCAGCAAGCGGTTGACCTCCTGGACCTGCACACCGGCTCCCGCCGCGATGCGACGCTTACGCGAACCGTCGATGATGCCCGGGCGCCGGCGTTCGCCGGGGGTCATCGAGTCGATGATGCCGATCTGGCGCCCGATAGACCGCTCGTCGACCTGCGCGAGTGCGCCGGGCGGCAGTGCCTGCGCCGGCAGCTTGTCGGCGAACGCGGCCACACCGCCCATCTGCCGCAGCTGGCCGAGTTGCTCCCGCAGGTCGCCGAAATCGAAGCCGCGGCCCTTCGTCAGCTTGTCTGCCAGCCGCCTGGCTTTCTCCTGGTCGACGCCAGCCTGGACCTGCTCGACCAGCGCGAGGACGTCGCCCATGCCGAGGATGCGGGATGCGACGCGCTCGGGATGAAAGACCTCGAGGGCGTCGATCTTCTCGCCGACACCGAGGAAAAGGATCGGCTTGCCGGTCACCTCGCGCACCGAGAGCGCCGCCCCGCCTCGCGCATCGCCGTCAGCCTTGGTCAGGATCACGCCGGTCAAGGCCAGCGAGGTGCCAAAGGCACGAGCCGAAATAACGGAATCCTGGCCCGCCATGCTGTCCACGACGAACAGCCGTTCGGTCGCGCCGATCGCCTGGTCGATCGCCTGCACCTCGGCCATCATCTCCTCATCCACGTGCAGCCGCCCGGCGGTGTCGATGATGACCACGTCGTGCAGGTGGCTGCGCGCATGGCCGACTGCCGCGACGGCGATGTCGACCGGACTTGCACCGGCGGGCGCCGCGAAGTACTCGGCATTCACCTGGCCGGCGAGTCGCTCCAGCTGCGTCATCGCGGCCGGACGATAGACATCGGTGCTCGCCAGCAGCGGTCGCCGCCGGTGCTGCTCGATCAGGAGGCGGGCGAGCTTCGCGGCCGTTGTCGTCTTGCCGGCGCCCTGCAGGCCGGCGAGCAGGATCACGACCGGCGGTGGGGCACGCAGGTTGAGTCCCCGCCCCGGCTCGCCCATGACCCTGGTCAGTTCCTCGTGGATGATCCTGATGAATGCCTGACCAGGAGTCAGGCTGCGCGCCACCTCGGCGCCGATCGCGCGTGCGCGCGCCGCATCGATGAACGACTTGACGACCGCGACGGCGACATCCGCTTCGAGCAGCGCCATGCGCACCTGGCGAAGCGTGTCGGCGATGTTGTCTTCGGACAGGCGGCCCCGTCCACGCAGCGAATTGACGGCCTGGCCGAGGCGTCCGGCGAGCATATCGAACATCGGGGAAGCAGCCTGGCGGCGCAGCGCCGCAATATCGTGCTGCCGCCGATTATAAGGCGGCCCCCTGTACAATGACCGGACGCGATTCCGGAGCAAGATCCCGTGCGCGGATTTCTCGTTATCCTGCTGTACCTCGCGGCCGTCGCGGCCGCTGCGCATGCCGCCAGACGCGCCGCCAGCCGGACGGCGCTGCGCGAGCCCGCGCTTTACCTCGCCACCGCCGCAGTGCTGTCCCATGCGTTGTGGCTCGCCGACACCTTGCGGCCACTGGGCGAGGTCGCGATGGGTCTCGCCGACAGCGCATCGCTGATGGGCCTGATCATCGGCGCTGGCGGCGTGTTCGCGTTCGTCTCGCCGGGCTATCGTGCGGTTGCCGCGGTCGTGCTCGGGGTCGCAGCGCTCTGCGCGGCCGGCACCGGCAGCCTGCTCCCGCCGCGCGAGATCGCGGAGCCGGGCTGGCCGCTGGCAGTTCACGTCCTGCTCGCGATGGGATCGGCCGGCATGTTCGCGATCGCCGCGATGTTCGTGGTCCTGCTGGCGCTGCAGGATGGCCAGTTACGGAGCCGACGCCCTGCCGCCTGGCTAACGGTACTGCCACCCGTCGAGAGCCTCGAGCGTGCCTTGTTCACGGTGATCGCGACCGGCATGGCGGCGTTGACCGTGGCGATACTGGCGGGCCTCTTGTTCGTGACCGACCTGTTCCAGCAACATCTCGCGCACAAGACCATCCTTGCGCTCGCCGCCTGGCTGATATTCGCCGTGCTGCTGATCGGCCGCTGGCGCTTCGGATGGCGCGGCCGCAAGGCGGCGGGTTACACATTGGCGGGCTTCGGTGTGCTCGCGCTCGCTTACTTCGGCAGCAAGTTCGTGCTCGAGATCCTGCTGGGGCGGCATTGGGGTTGAACGCTTGAGCGGCCTCGGGGCCTCGGCCTGGGTTCCCGCGATGGTGGCCATCGCGCTGCTGCTGCTGACCGGTCTGCTCGCAGCCGCATTGCCGGCCCTGAGATCCAGGCGCCTGGCCGCGCCGCGCCCGGGTGACGGCCCGGCTCTCAGGCTGCGCCGGCGGTTCGCTTCCGAACCGCGCCGCGCGCGCCGCGCTGCCTGGCTCTTGCGGATCGCGCTGTTGGCGGCCCTGCCGGCTTGCACGCTGCTCGCAGCGGGCGAAGGCCGGATGCCGGCCGCGCTCGTATCGATCGCGGGGCTCGCCCTGTTGCTTGCACTCGAAGGCGGCGGCACGCTGCGGCGGCCCGGCATGCGGAGCGAACGCGCCGCCACCGTGATGGTCTGGCTGCTGGCGCCATTCTTCCTGCTGCTGCCGTCCCGCCGCGACAGGCAGCCGCCCGCGGCGCGCGATCCCAACGAAACCATCGCCGACATCGCCGATGCGCTCGCCAACGAATCGGCCGAGCGCCAGCTCATGGTGGAGGCGCTCCTGGATCTGGAGCGACGTACCGTCGAGGACGTCATGGTGCCGCGCAGCGAGATCGAGGGCATTGATATCTCGGCGGACTGGGATGAGATCGTCGGACTGCTCCGGCGCACGCAGCACACGCGCATGCCACTGTTCGAGGGCGACCTCGATCGCGTGCAGGGCATCGTCCACATGAGGCTGGTCGCCAACGAGATCGCCGCCGGACGGATGACGCGCGAACGGCTGCGCGAGATCGCCGGTCAGCGCGAAGCGCTGTTCTCGCCGGAGGGCACGACGCTCCATGCGCAGTTGCTGCGCTTCCGCAGACTGCGCAGGCGCATCGCCTTCGTCGTCAACGAATACGGCGACCTGCAGGGGCTGGTCACGCTCGAGGACATCCTCGAGGAGGTGGTCGGTGAGTTCACGACCCAGCCGACGCTGCCGCGTCTGGACTTCAGCAGGCGGCCGGACGGCAGTTGCGTCGTCCCCGGCGGCGTGGCGCTCCGGACGGTCAACCGGGCGCTGGGCCTGCAGCTGCCGACCGACGGGCCGCGCACGCTCTCGGGGCTGATCGTCGAACACCTCGAGGCGATACCCGAGCCCGGCACGAGCCTGAAGCTCGGCGGGCACACGATCGAGGTCCTGCAGGTCGCCGACAATGCGGTGCGCACTGCGCGCATCTGGCCGGCGTCCGCGGGCGGCGGCGACTGACCTCAGACGAGCGCTGCGAGCGCCTCCGGCAGCCTGGCGGCCGCGACGACCTCGATGCCAGCGACCGCCTCGCGTGGCGCATTGGCGCGCGGCACGATCGCGCGACGGAAACCGTGCTTGGCGGCTTCGCGCAGCCGGTCCTCGCCGTAAGGCACGGGCCGGATCTCCCCGGTCAGGCCCAGCTCACCGAACACGACGAGCTCTTTTGGCAAGGGTCCGCCACCCATGCTCGACGCGATGGCGGCGACGACAGCCAGATCGGCTGCCGTCTCGGCAAGACGGACGCCGCCGACCACATTGACGAACACGTCATGCGAATGCAGTGCGATCCCGGCATGCCGGTGCAGCACCGCGAGCAGGAGCGCCACGCGGTTGGATTCGAATCCGACCGCCACGCGGCGCGGGTTCGCCGCATGGCTCGGGTCGACCAGCGACTGGACTTCGATGAGCATCTGCCGCGTGCCTTCGCGGGCCACGGTCACGACCGATCCGGGTACCGGCTCGCTGCCGCGCGACAGAAAGATCGCGGACGGATTGCGGACCTCGCGCAGCCCCTGCTCCTCCATCGCGAAGACGCCGATCTCGTTGACCGCCCCGTAGCGGTTCTTGACCGCGCGGATGACACGATAGCGGCTGCCGGAGTCGCTCTCGAAGTACAGCACCGTATCGACCATGTGCTCCAGCACGCGCGGACCGGCGATGACGCCCTCGCGCGTGACATGGCCGATCAGGAGCACCGACGTGCCGGCGGCCTTGGCATGACGCACCAGGCACGCGGTGGATTCGCGCAGCTGCGTCACGGCGCCGGGCGTGGCCTCCACCCCGCCGACCGACATGGTCTGGATCGAATCGATGACAAGCACGCGGGCGCCGGCACGTGCGCATTCGTCGAGGATGCGCTCGACGCCGGTCTCGGAGATGAGGGACAACGCGGGACCGTCGACCGCGAGCCGTCGCGCGCGCTCGGCGACCTGACGCACGGATTCCTCACCGGTTGCGTACAGCACCGGAACCCGAGCCGACAGCGCGGCAGCGCATTGCAACAACAAGGTGGACTTGCCGATGCCCGGATCGCCGCCGATCAAGGTCACCGACCCTGCGACCAGCCCGCCACCCAGCACGCGGTCGAATTCGGCGAAACCGGTGAGGAGCCGGTCACCTTCGCCCGCCGCGATCTGCCCGATCGGTTCCGCCGGCCCTGACACCCATGCAGAGGCTTGCGCGCGCGTCTCGCGCGGCTTTCTTGACGCGGTGAACGAGGTCATCGTGTTCCACTCGCCGCAGGACGGGCATTGCCCCTGCCAACGGGCGGCGTCGGCGCCGCAGGCCGAGCAGACAAACACGGTGCGTGGCTTGGGCATCGCTGCGGTCCGGCCGGGGGAGCGGCGATGCTAGCACGCACCATGCGCCGGCTGGCGGCCGTTTGGACTGCGGCCCAGGTCGCGATTTGGGCCATAACACATTGAAAAATCGGCTGTGACAGTACCGGCGGGCGGCACGCCCGTTTATGATCCACGGATGTTGGGAGTCATGGGTCGGATGGCGCATGCCTGACGAATCCAGTTTCGGTCGCTGGCTGCGCAACCGATCCGGGCCACCGGGTCAGGGCGCGGGCGATACCGTGCCGACGATCGGCAAGCCGCTCGAGGTAGCGCTTTCCGACGAGCAGCCGCGCCGCACGCCCGGATTTGCGTTGCGCCCGGGCCAGGTCTTCCATCACTACCGCCTGCAGCAGCAACTCGGGCGCGGGGCGACCGCGACGGTCTACAAGGCGACCGACGAGAAGGACGGCAGCGTCATCGCCCTGAAGATGCTCACGCTCGCCGACGACTGGCCCGACGACCTGCTCGCGGAGGCGAAGCTCAGGCTGCTGCGCGAGGCCGACGCGGCCGGCGGGCTCGCCCACCCGGACATCGTCGAGATCCGTGAATCGGGCGAGCACGAAGGACTCGTATACCTGGCGATGGAATACGTCGAGGGCGTCAACCTCGGCATGCACGCATTCGAAGGGCGGTTGCTGCCGCCACGCATGGTCACCGAGATGTGCGCGCGGGTCGCCGACGCGCTCTACTTCGCGCACCAGCGCGGCGTCATTCATCGCGACATCAAGCCGGCCAACATCGTGTTCGACCAGCGCAACCGCCGCGTCCGGGTCATGGATTTCGGCGTCGCCAGGCTCGAGAATAGCCGGGCGACGCGCACCGGCGTGATCCTGGGCTCGCCGTCCTACATGGCGCCGGAACAGCTGGATGCGCGGCCCGTCACCGCGCAGTCGGACGTGTTTTCGCTGGGCGTCACCTTGTTCCAGCTCCTGACCGGCATGCTGCCGTTCCGCTCCGACTCGATTCCCGGACTGATGCAGAAGATCTCGGCCGAAGCGCACCCTCCACTGCGCGTCGTGCGTCCCGACCTGCCGGAATCCCTGTCCGCGATCGTCGACCGCGCATTGGAGAAGGACCCGGAGCTGCGCTACCGCAGCGGCGCCGAAATGGCCCAGGCCTTGCGCGACTGCTCGCGCAGCATCGATCCGGCGCTGCGTTGATGGGTCGCTACGTATCCCTGCGGAACCGCGTGCAGCCCGTCGGCCTGACCGACACCGGCAAGGTGCGCGAACACAACGAGGACTCGATCGCCTGGGACGGCGACATGGGTCTGTTCGTGCTGGCGGACGGCATGGGCGGCTACAACGCGGGCGAGGTTGCGAGCGGCATCGCCGTCAAGACCATCGTGAACCTGGTGCGCGAGGCTTTCCTTGCCCAGGAGCTGGAAGGCATCGACAAGGCCACCGGCCTCCACCGCCCGAGCATCATCCTGCGCGATGCGATCGCCCGGGCCAACAAGATCATCCACCAGACCTCGAAGTCCCAGAGCCAGTGCGAAGGCATGGGCACGACCGTGGTCTCGGCGCTGTTTCACGACAATCGTGTCGCGCTCGCCCACGTCGGGGACTCACGCATGTACCGGCTGCGCAAGGAAGCCTTCGAGCAGCTGACCATGGATCATTCGCTGCTGCAGGAGCTGGTCGACCGCGGGTTTTACTCGCCGGAAGAGGCGCAGCGCGCCACCAACAAGAATTACGTGACCAGGGCGCTCGGAGTCGAGCCGACCGTGGATGTCGAAGTACACGAGTATCCGGTCGAACCGGGGGACTGGCTGGTACTTTGTTCGGACGGCCTCACAGATATGGTCGAAGACGAGGATATTCACTTAACAATCAGTACTTTCGGCGCTAATCTTGATACCGTCGCTAGGCAACTGGTGCAGCTGGCGAACGACAGCGGTGGTCGTGACAACATCTCGATCATGCTGGCACAGGTGGTCGAACTTTTCCCCGCGCGGCGGGGCATACTTGACAGAATATTGGCCTGGTTTGGGTAACGGCCAGCGAGGGAGTCTATGGCGCGCCTGATTTTGAGTCTTGATGGCCAGGTACTGGCCGAATACAACATGACCAAAGAACGATATACGGTCGGTCGCCTGCCGGACAACGACGTCCGCATCGACAACGCGGCCGTCAGCGGCCACCACGGCCTGATCATCAACATCCTCAACGATTCCTTCCTCGAGGATCTCAACAGCACGAACGGCACTTACGTCAATGGCAAGCTCATCAAAAAGCATGCCTTGACGCACGGCGACGTCATCACTGTCGGGCACCATCACCTGCGATTCGTCGACAGTCAGGTCGAGAGCTCGGAGCAGGACGAATTCGAGCGCACGCTGGTCATCCAGCCCGGCCAGATCAATGAAAGCCGCCTGAAGGCAGCTACTGATGCGGCTGCGGCCGCCGCAGCCGCCGCGAGCGCTGCGGCACCGCGGCCTGCTGCTGCG
>CAYZDW010000167.1:0-3722 GCA_964477175.1 uncultured Steroidobacteraceae bacterium
GGTCTGAGATACACTGGCGTGGGAGGATACTGAAATGTACAGACTCTTGTTCACGGCGGTGCTGGCGCTCGCGATGTCCCCTGCCCTCGCGCAGAAGAAATCCTGCGACGAGCTCAAGGCCGAGATCGAGGCCAAGATCAAGTCGAAGGGCGTGAAGACCTATACCGTGGACATCGTGTCCCCGGCCGAAGCCAAGGACAAGACCGTCGTCGGCAGTTGCGAGGGCGGCGCCAAGCGGCTCGTCTACAAGCGGGGCTAGGCCGCGCGGCCGGCCGCGGCTACTTTGCCGCGACCACCATGATCTCGACTAGGCAGGCGGGATCAGCCAGCTTCGCCTCGACGCAGGCGCGCGCGGGAAGGTTCCTGGGATCGACCCACGCGGTCCAGACCTCGTTCATCGGCGCGCGGTTGCGGATGTCGGTCACCCAAATCTGCGCCGAGAGGACCTTCGACTTGCTCGAGCCGCATTTGGCGAGCAGGCGATCGATCTCGGCGAGCACTTCCGCGGTCTGGCCCTTGATGTCGTTCTTCAGGTTCTTGGGAACGATGCCGGCGAGGTAGACCGTGTTGCCGTGCTCGGCGGCGAGGCTAAGGATGGGGCCGGGTTCATGGCGGGTAACGCTCATCGGTCATTTCCTCCCGTGAAAGCAATTCACTATCAACCGACCCATTCGCGCGCGTTGTAGAAAAGACGCATCCACGGTGAATCCTCTCCGGCGCCGTCAGGCGCCCATGACATCTGTACCGTCCGGAATACGCGTTCCGGGTGCGGCATGACGACGGTGAAGCGCCCATCCGGGGTCGTCAGGCCGGTGATGCCCCCCGGGGACCCGTTCGGGTTCAACGGGTACTTGTCCGTGACTTTACCGTAATGATCCACGAATCGGATCGTTACCAAGGAATTTTCCATATCTTCAGGCAATGAGAATTCCGCCCGTCCTTCCCCGTGCGCGGTGGCGATCGGCATGCGGCTGCCCGCCATGCCTCTGAACAGGATGGACGGGCTGTCCATGACCTCCACCATGACGAAGCGCGCCTCGAACTGCTCCGAGCGGTTGCCCAGGAACACCGGCCAATGCTCCGCACCGGGGATGATCTCCTTCAGCGCCGCCATCATCTGGCAGCCGTTGCAGGAGCCGAGCGCAAAGCTGTCCCGGCGCGCGAAGAACGCCTCGAATTCGGCGCGCGCCCTGGCGTTGAACAGGATCGACTTGGCCCAACCCTGCCCGCCGCCGAGCACGTCGCCGTAAGAAAAGCCGCCACAGGCGGCGAGCCCCTTGAAGCCGTCGAGCGTCGCGCGTCCGGCGATGACGTCCGACATGTGCACATCCACCGCCTCGAAGCCGGCGCGCGTGAAAGCGGCCGCCATCTCCACCTGGCTGTTGACGCCCTGCTCCCTGAGAATGGCAACTCTCGGTCTGATTTTCTTTTTTGCAAAAATTTCTTTTGCATCGAACGTCAATTGAAAACACAGACCCGGATCCGCGGCATCCAGAATCCGGTCGTATTCCTCCTGGGCGCAATCCGGGTTGTCGCGCAACTGCTGCATCCGCCAGCTGGTCTCGGACCAGGCGCGCTGCAGGTCGACGCGCTTCTCCTTCAGAATCGGTCTGGCATTTCGTGTAAATGCAATTTCATCTCTCGGATTGATGGTTCCGATCAGGTGTGAAAAATTTCCGAGATCAAAAGAACGTAACAATTCCATCACTCGTACGCGATCAGCCGCTCGGATCTGCAGCACCGCGCCGAGCTCCTCGGCGAACAGCGCTTGCAGGGCGCGCTCGCGCAGCCGCCCGGCGAGCTGCTCCTCGTTGGAGCGCCTGAAGCCGTCGACGTCGTCGCTCCAGGCATCGAAGGTCAGCGCGTCCAGGTTGACCGTGACGCCGCAATGGCCGGCGAACGCCATCTCGCACAGCGTGGCGAACAGCCCACCGTCCGCGCGGTCGTGGTAGGCGAGCAGAAGGTTTGCCTTCGACAGGGCCTGAATCGCGGAAAAAAAGGCTTGCAGAAGAACAGCGGATTCAAGATCGGGGCCGGTATCTCCGAATCGCGAATAGACCTGTGCCAGGATCGATCCGCCCAGGCGGTTCTTTCCGCGCCCGAGGTCGAGCAGCAGCAGCTCGGTGTCGCCGGCGTCGCGGCGCAGCTGCGGCGTGAGCGTCGCGCGCGCGTCCTCGGCCGGCGCGAAGGCCGACACGATGAGCGACAGCGGCGCAATGACTTCCTTTTCATCCCACGCGGTGCGCATGGACAGCGAGTCCTTGCCGACGGGAATGGAGATCCCGAGCGCGGGGCAAAGATCGAGCGCCACCGCGCGCACCGTGTCATACAGCGCGGCGTCCTCGCCCGGCGAGCCCGCGGCGGCCATCCAGTTGGCCGAGAGCTTGACTCGGTCGAGCGTGTCGATCCGCGCAGCGGCGAGGTTGGTGATCGCCTCGCCCACCGCCATCCTGCCCGAGGCCGGGCCGTCGATCAGCGCCAGCGGCGTGCGCTCGCCGATCGCATACGCCTCCCCGGCGTAGCCCTCGTAGTCGCGCAGCGTGACCGCGCAGTCGGCGACCGGCACCTGCCAGGGCCCGACCAAAGGATCGCGCGAGCACAGCCCGCCGACGGTGCGGTCGCCGATCGCGACCAGAAACGTCTTGTCGGCGACCGCAGGGTGGCGCAGCACCCGGTATGCGGCCTCCTTCAGCTCGATCCCGTCCAGCGACAGCGGCTCGAGCTTCGGCGCCGCACGCTGCACGACCCGAAGCATTTTCGGGGCCTTGCCGAGGATGATTTCGAGCGGGACGTCCACGGTCTTGTTGTCGAATCGAGCATCCGTGACGGTCAGGCGACCGTCCGGGGTCGCAACGCCCAGGACTGCAAATGGACAGCGCTCCCGGTCGCAGATTTCAGAGAATCTCTTCAAATCCTCCGGCGCCACCGCCAGCACATAACGCTCCTGCGCCTCGTTGCACCAGATCTCGCGCGGCGACATGCCGTCGTCCTCGGACGGGGCCGCGCGCAGCTCGAGGCGCGCGCCGCGGCCGGCTGCGTGCACCAGCTCGGGCAAGGCGTTCGACAGGCCCCCGGCCCCGACGTCGTGAATCGACAGGATCGGGTTGGCCGCGCCCAGCTGCCAGCAGCGGTCGATCACCTCCTGGGCGCGGCGCTGGATCTCGGCGTTGCCGCGCTGCACCGAGTCGAAGTCGAGGTCCTCGGCGTTCGCCCCGGCGCGCATCGAGGACGCGGCGCCTCCGCCCATGCCGATCAGCATGCCGGGACCGCCAAGCTGAATCAGCACTGCTTTTTCGTCAAAATTCTTTTTCACGCAATTTTCAGAAGAAATATTTCCAACGCCACCCGCGAGCATGATCGGCTTGTGGTAGCCGCGCTGCGCGCCGCCGACGCGCTGCTCGAAGGTCCGGAAATATCCCGCGAGGTTCGGGCGGCCGAACTCGTTGTTGAAGGAGGCCGCGCCGATCGGCCCCTCGAGCATGATCTGCAGCGCCGAGACGATGCGCCCCGGCCGGCCGTAGTCGCGCTCTTCCCACGGCCGCACCGCCCCGGGAATGCGCAGGCTGGAGACCGAATAGCCGACCAGGCCCGCCTTGGGCTTGGCGCCGCGCCCCGTCGCGCCCTCGTCGCGGATCTCGCCGCCGGCGCCGGTCGCCGCGCCGGGGAAGGGCGAGATCGCGGTCGGGTGATTGTGGGTTTCGCATTTGGCGACGAAGTGGGTT
>CAYZDW010000168.1:0-4905 GCA_964477175.1 uncultured Steroidobacteraceae bacterium
GCCTGGGCGGCCGAAGAGCTCGCCAACGGCGTGGGCTGAGGATGAGTCGCTGCGTCTGGCTTGCCGCGGGCCTCTTGGCCCTGCCGGCCGCAGCGGCGGAACCGCCGCCGGTGGAGCCGGATGAGGAGTTCCTGGAGTTCCTGGGGGAGACGGCGGGAGAGGATGAGGAATTCGCGAAGTATGTGGAGTCACGCAAATTCGAACGCGAGCTGCGCAAGGTCGAGGAGCAGCGCGCGGCTGCCAAGGACGAAGACCATGAACCGTAAGCCGATCTGGATTCTGGCCGTATGGCTCGCGTTCGCGGCGCTGCCCGCAATCGCGGAGGAGCCGCCGCAGGAGCCGGGTGTCGCCTGGGAATCGCTGACCGAGGCACAGCAAAAACTGCTCGCGGGCCAGGCCGAGGAGTGGGATTCGCTGCCACCGGGCCGCCAGCAGGCGATGGCGCGGGGCGCGGAGCGCTGGCAATCAATGACCCCTGAACAGCAGGCCAAGGCGCGCGAACGCTGGCGCAAATGGATGACGTTGCCGCCGCAGCAGCGCGAGCATCTGCGCGAGCGCTGGCGGCGGTTCCACGAATTGACGCCGGAACAGAAGGAAGCCCTGCGCGAGAAATACCGGCGCTTCCAGTCGTTGTCGGCCGAACAGCGCGAGGCATTGCGCGAGCGCTGGCGGCGGATGACGCCCGAGCAGCGCCAGCGCGTGATGCAGAGGCGCCATCCGCAGCCGCGCCCCGCGCCCGCACCCAGGCCCCGGCCCACGGGCTGACCGGAGACCGCTCGCGTCCGATCCCACCCCGTGGGAGGATGGCGGCGTGTCTTTGTCCACGATCCGGGTGCCGTGATGTCCAATGCGAAGCTGAAGCGCTCGAAGGACCGGATGATCGCCGGTGTCTGCGGCGGAATCGCCGAGTGGCTGGGCTGGAAAGCCAACCGGGTCCGCGTGGTCTACGTGATCGTCTCCATCCTGAGCATCGCGTTTCCGGGAATCATCATCTACTTGTTGCTGTGGCTCCTGATGCCGGATGCCGATGAATGAATCGCCGGGCCATCGAGCTGTACGACGAGTACACGCACGGCAGCCTTGGCCGCCGCGCGTTCCTGCGCGGGCTCGCGCGCCTTGCGGGTAGCGCCGCGGCCGCCGCCGCGCTCCTGCCGCTGCTCGAGAACCGCTACGCCGAAGCCGCAACGGTCGCTCCCGACAATCCGGCACTGAGGACCGGCCGGGGCAGTTTCCAAGGGCCCGACGGCGCGGTCGCCTGCTATGTCGCGCGGCCGACTGGTCGCCCGAAACAGCGCCCTGCCGTCGTCGTGATCCACGAGAACCGCGGGCTCAATGCGCACATCGAGGACGTCGCGCGGCGCCTGGCGCTCGCCGGATTTCTCGCGCTCGCGCCGGACGCGCTGTCGGCTTCGGGTGGCACGCCCGCGGACGAGGATCTGGCCCGGCAGCGCATCGGCGCGCTCGACCGCGAGGCCGCGCTCGGCCTGTATCTCGCCACCGTGCGCCACGCGGCGAAGCACGAGCGCAGCACTGGCATGGTCGGTTGCGTCGGTTTCTGCTGGGGCGGTGGCATGGCGGGGCGCCTCGCGGCGCATTCATCGGAGCTTGCAGCCGCAGTCGTCTTCTACGGCGCGCCGCCTACCTTGAACGAGGCCGCTCGCGTGCGCGTACCGCTCCTATTGAATTACGCTGGCCGCGACGCGCGCATCAACGACGCTGTTCCGGCCTTTGAGGCGGCGCTCAAGGCCGCGGGCCGGCGCTACGAGCTTCATGTGTACGCCGACGTGGATCACGCCTTCCACAATGACACCAACGCCGCGCGCTACAACGCGGATGCGGCCGCGCTCGCTTGGCGGCGCACCGTCGAATTCCTCGCTCGCGAATTGTCCTAGCCGGCGGCCTTGATCGCATGGATCAGCGCGGCGGCGACTTTCTGGGCGTCGCCGTAGACCATGCGCGTGTTGTCCAGATAGAAAAGGTGATTCTCGATGCCCGAGAAGCCGGCGCCCTGGCCGCGTTTTATCACCAGCACGTTCTTCGCCTTGTCGGCATTCAGGATCGGCATGCCGTAGATGGGGCTGCCCTTGTCGGTGCGCGCGACCGGGTTCACGACGTCATTCGCGCCGATCACGAGCGCGACGTCGGCGGTCTCGAACTCGGCGTTGATCTCGTCGAGGTCGGAGATCAGGTCGTAGGGCACACCGGCCTCGGCCAGCAGCACATTCATGTGGCCAGGCATGCGCCCGGCGACCGGGTGGATCGCGAAGCGCACCATGACGCCGTTGTCGATCAGCAGCTGGCAAAGCTCCCAGACCTTGTGCTGGGCCTGCGCGACCGCCATGCCGTAGCCCGGAACGACGATGACCTTCTGTGCGAAGGCCATCATGATGCCGGCGTCCGAGGGCTCGATCGGTTTCAGGGCACCCCTGACCTCGCCGCCGGCCGCCGCCTCGCCCTCGCCGAAGCCCGAGAACAGCACGTTGCCGAGCGAGCGGTTCATCGCCTTCGCCATCAACTGCGTCAGCAGCGTGCCGGCCGAACCGACTACGATGCCGGCGATGATCATGGCCGCGTTCTCGAGCACGAAGCCCTCGAACGCGACCGCAAGGCCAGTGAAGGCGTTGTACAGCGAGATGACGACCGGCATGTCGGCGCCGCCGATCGGCAGCGTCATCGTGATGCCGAGCAGGAGCGCGAGCGCGAAGAACAGCACGACCGCCTGCATCGTGAGCTGGCCGGCCACCACGAGCGACGCGCCGATCGCGAGCGTCGCCGCGACGATGGCAAGGTTCACGATCTGCTGGCCCTTGAAGCGGAAGCTGCGCTTGATGAGACCTTGGAGCTTGCCGAAAGCGATGAGCGAGCCCGAGAAGCTGACCGCGCCGATGAACGCGCCTGCCGCGGCGAGCGCCATGACCACGGGCCCGTGGGCGGCGGCCGCCTCCGGCTGCGCCGAGGCCATGCGCAGCAGCTCGACCGCCGCGATCGCGGCCGCGGCGCCGCCGCCCATGCCGTTATAAAGCGCGATCATCTGCGGCATGTTGGTCATCGCGACACGCTTGCCCGACCACCAGGCGAGACCGCCGCCGACGGCGATCGCGAGCAGCATGAGCGCGAAGTTGCCCATGCCCGGGTACAGGAAGCTCATCACGGTGCCGATCGCCATGCCGACGCCCGCGACGACGATGCCGCGCCGCGCCGTGACCGGCGAGCTCATCGCCTTCAGGCCCATGATGAAAAGGAAGGCCACCAGCAGGTAGCTGGCGTCAATCAGGAGCGTCGCCACGTTGTCCGGCAGCAGGTCCTCCATCACGCGGACTTCTTCTGCCGCTTCTGGCCGCTGGACTTGAACATCTCGAGCATGCGCTCGGTCACTACGTAGCCGCCAACCGCGTTGCCGGCGCCGAGCACGACGCCGGCGAAGCCGATGACCTGCTCGAGCAATGTGTCGGCGCGGCCGAGCGCGACCATCGCGCCGACCAGCACGATGCCGTGCACGAAATTGGAGCCCGACATCAGCGGCGTGTGCAGGATCACCGGCACGCGCGCAATCACCTCGTAGCCGGCGAATGCGGCCAGCATCACGATGTACAGTGCGAATACGCCTTCCATTACGCGGCCTCCACGGTCTTGCGCGTGGGTTCGTGGCGGATCCCGCCGTCGTGAGTGACACAGGACGCCGCGAACACCTCGTCATTCCAGTCGATCGAGAGCACGCCGGCCGACAGGGCCGGCTTGATGAAGTTGAGCAGGTTGCGCGCGTACATCTCACTCGCGTGGAAGGCGACCGAGGCGGCAAGGTTGACCGGGCCGATGATGCGCACGCCCCGGTGGTCCACGGTCTCGCCCGCACGGGTCAGCTCGCAGTTACCGCCGCCTTCAGCCAGCAGGTCCACGATCACCGCGCCGCTCTTCATGCGCTCGACGGCGCTGCGTCCGATGATGCGCGGCGCCGGGCGGCCGGGAACGCCGGCCGTCGTGATGACGCAGTCCGCGGCAGCGATGCGCGCGTCGAGCGCCTCTTGCTGCTTCTGCTTCTCCTCGGTCGTCAGTTCTCTTGCGTAGCCCCCCGCACCCTCGGCGGTGACGCCGGTCTCGACGAACTTGGCGCCCAGCGACCGGATCTGCTCGCGCGTCGCGCTCCTGACGTCGTAAGCCTCGACCACCGCGCCGAGCCGGCGCGCGGTCGCAATCGCCTGCAGGCCGGCGACGCCCGCGCCGATCACGAGCACCGTGGCCGGGCGGATCGTGCCCGCGGCCGTCGTCAGCATCGGGAAGAACTTGTCGAGCGCCGCGGCGCCGAGCAGCACGGCCTTGTAGCCGGCGACAGCGGCCTGCGAGGACAACGCATCCATCGACTGCGCGCGCGAAATACGCGGCACCAGTTCCATCGCAAAGCTCGTAACGCGCCGGTCCCGGAGCGCGCGCACGAGCGCGGCTTGGGCATGCGGGGCGAGGAATCCGATCAGGGTGGCGCCAGGCTTCAGGCGCCCGGCGACGGCGGGATCCAGCGGCTGGACCGCGAGCAGCAGGTCGGCGGACTCGAGCACGGCATCCGCGGAATCGGCGAACGCGACGTCCTTGTACAGATCGTCGGGAAACCGGGCGCCGGCACCCGCGCCGCGCTGGACAAGCAGGCGCGCGCCGAGGGCGGCGAGGCGGGTGGCGACCTCGGGCACGACCGCCACGCGGTTTTCGCCTGGCACGGTCTCCTTCAGCACGCCGATCGTGACTGGCATCAAGGTCCTCCCGCGCTTGGCTTGGCCGGTCGGTCGGCTGGACCGCGGCGCGTTGAAAAATATCACAATTACCGTATTGTTTGCGGTTTCGGTTACCGTAACCCGGCTGTGAACGCCAGATTGCAGATATCGCCGCCGTCGACCAAGGGGGCAGGCCCGGACCCGC
>CAYZDW010000169.1:0-3669 GCA_964477175.1 uncultured Steroidobacteraceae bacterium
GCTCGTGAGCGGATTCATGTGTTCCCCCGGGTTTCATTGAAGAATAAGGCAGCGTACCCCATAATTCAACGCTTTAGTGGCCGGGTGCCTGCCGGCGCCGCGGCCCGGCCCGGCTCCCGGGCGGCACCCAGACATGGTCGATAGCGGTCCCAACTCGCCCTGCCTGAACAACTGCTCACTGGACGAGCGCGACGTCTGCCGGGGCTGCTACCGGACTCTCGGGGAAATCGCCGGCTGGACACGGATGGGTCCCGGCGACATGAACGGAGCGAACGATGAGCGAAAGCGAAATGACCCGGCGGATCAGGGAGCAACTGGGCTCAGCGCCGGTCGTGCTGTTCATGAAAGGCACGCCGGACTTCCCACAGTGCGGCTTCTCCGCGCAGACGGCCGCGGCACTTCGCGCCGTCAATGCGAAGTTCAGCCACGTCAACATCTTCGAGGAACCGGAGTTGCGCGAGGCGCTCAAGGCTTATTCGAACTGGCCGACCTATCCCCAGCTCTACGTCAATGGCGAGCTGATCGGCGGCTGCGACATCGTGGTCGAGATGTACCGCTCGGGCGAACTGCAGTCGCTGCTGCAGCAGGCCGGCGCGATCCAATGACCGTGCCGCGCCCGCGTCATTCCGGCGCAGGCTCCAGCATCGGGTTCCCCGGTCCTTCGTCCGTGGCATCCTGGAGGCGGCGCACCGCCGCATCGTAAAGCGGCCGGAACTGGTTGCAGACCGCGCAGAAGAGTTCCGCGGTCCGCTCCGCATCGTAAGCCGCCGAATGCGCGTCCTGCGGGCTCCACTCGAGGCCCGCGGCCAATACCGCACGCGACAACACGGTCTGCCCGTAGGCAACGCCGGCGAGCGTGGCCGTGTCGAAACATGAGAAAGGGTGGAACGGGTTGCGCTTGATTCCGGCGCGCGCCGCGGCCGCGTTCAGGAACGAGAGGTCGAAGGACGCGTTATGGCCGACCAGGATCGCGCGCGTGCATTCCTGCTCGCGGATCACGCGTCGTACCTCCCTGAAAATCACGCCCAGCGCATCGCCCTCGGCCGCCGCGATCCGCAACGGATGCCAGGGATCGATGCCGTTGACTGCGAGCGACGCCGGATCGAGGCGGCCGCCCTCGAATGGCCGGACATGCTCGCGGATCGTCACGTCGCGCACCAGCCGGCCTTCCGGATCGACGGAGAGCAGCACGGCCGCGATTTCGAGCAGCGCGTCGGTGGCCGCATTGAAGCCGCCGGTTTCGACGTCGACGACGACCGGCAGGAAGCCGCGGAAGCGCTCGCGCATCAGGACCGGGGCGGCGGCGTTCATGCCCGCCCGTCCGCCGGCGCGAGTTTCCAGGCCAGGCTTTCGCCGGCAAACAGCGGCACGAGTTCGCCGCCCCCGAATGGGTAGGTCCGCGGGACGGTCCAGGCGTCGCGGGTCAGCGTAATCGTGCCGGCATTGCGCGGCAGCCCGTAGAAATCCGCGCCGTGAAAGCTCGCAAACGCCTCCAGCTGGTCAAGTGCGCCGGCCTGTTCGAAGGCCTGTGCGTAGAGCTCGATGGCCGCGTGGGCGGAGAACACGCCGGCGCAGCCGCAGGCGGACTCCTTGGCAGCGCGCGAGTGCGGCGCGCTGTCGGTGCCGAGGAAGTACCGGGGATCGCCGCTCGTCGCCGCGGTGACGAGCGCCTCGCGGTCGCGTGCGCGCTTCAGGAGCGGCAGGCAGTACAGGTGCGGCCGCAGGCCGCCTTCGAACATCGCGCCGCGTTCCAGCAACAGGTGCTGCGGCGTCAGCGTCGCTGCGACGCGCGGGCCTTGTGCACGCACGAACTCGACGCCGGCGGCCGTCGTCACATGCTCCAGCACGATGCGCAGTCGCGGGAATCGCCGCACCAGCGGAGCGAGTTCGCGCTCGACGAACACTGCCTCGCGGTCGTAGGGATCGACCCCGCCGCCCGTGGCCTCGCCGTGCAACTGCAGCACCACATCAAGTTCTTCCATGCGCGCAAGGACGCCGAAGCAGTTCGCGAGCGAAGTGACGCCCGAATCGGCGTGGGTCGTGGTGCCGGCCGGATAGTACTTGACGCCGCAGACGAAGCCGCTCGCTTTCACCCGCCCGATCTCGGCAGGCTCCGTGTGATCGGTCAGGTACAGCGTCATCAACGGTTCGAATCTGCAACCCGCCGGCAATGCATCGACGATGCGCTGCCGATAGCGCCGCGCCGACTCGACCGTCGTGACAGGTGGCTTGAGATTCGGCATCACGACGGCACGGCCGAACTGCCGGGCGCTCATCCCGGCGACGGCTGCAAGCGCATCACCGTCCCGCAGGTGCAGGTGCCAGTCGTCCGGTCGCGCGATCGTCAATGTATTCATCTGGCTCGGCAAAGGAGTGCATCCTTGACCCGCGGGCACCGCAGACAGGATCATATCGGGCCGGCCGCCGGCATGGGAGTAGCGCTGATGGCTGACGGTCCGCAGACCGATGACCTCGATCCGCTCGAGACCCAGGAGTGGCTTGAATCGATCGACTCGGTGCTCAAGGTCCACGGTCCGGTCCGCGCGCATTTTCTGCTCGACCGGCTGATCGACCACGCGCGGCGCTCGGGCGCCTATCTGCCGTTCAAGGCGAACACCGCCTACCTGAACACGATCCCGGTCTCACGCGAAAAGCCGTATCCGGGCGACCGGGCGCTGGAACGCCGGATCGAGGCGCTGATCCGCTGGAATGCCGTCGCAATGGTCGTGCACGCCAATCGCGTCAGTTCCGAGTACGGAGGCCACATCGCGACCTATGCGTCCTCCGCGACGCTGTACGAGGTCGGCTTCAACCATTTCTGGCACGCGCCATCCGAGCATCACCGCGGCGACATGGTCTTCGTCCAGGGCCACTCGAGCCCGGGCGTGTACGCGCGCGCCTATCTCGAGGGCCGATTCAGCGAGGAGCAACTCAGGCATTTCCGCCAGGAAGTCGCCGGCGACGGACTGTCGTCCTATCCGCATCCCTGGCTGATGCCGGATTTCTGGCAGTTCCCGACGGTGTCGATGGGCCTCGGTCCGCTGCAGGCGATCATGCAGGCCCGCTTCATCCGTTATCTCGAGCATCGCGAGCTCGTCGAGCCCTCCGATCAGAAGGTCTGGTGCTTCCTCGGCGACGGCGAGATGGACGAGCCGGAATCGATGGGCGCGCTCACGATGCCGGTACGCGAGAAACTCGACAACCTGGTCTTCGTGATCAACTGCAACCTGCAGCGGCTCGACGGGCCGGTGCGCGGCAACGGCAAGATCATCCAGGAGCTCGAGGCCGCGTTCCTGGGCGCGGGCTGGAACGTCATCAAGGTCATCTGGGGCAGCCGCTGGGATCCGCTGCTGGCGCGGGACACGAAAGGTTTACTGCGCAAGCGCATGGAAGAGGCCGTCGATGGTGAGTACCAAAATTTCAAGGCCAAGGGCGGCGCCTACACGCGCGAGCACTTTTTCGGCAAGTATCCGGAGCTCAAAGAGCTCGTCGCGAACATGTCGGACGAAGAGATCTTCCTGCTCAATCGCGGCGGCCACGACTCGCGCAAGGTCTGGAATGCGTATGCGGCCGCGGCGGCCCACAAGGGCCGTCCGACGGTGATTCTCGCAAAGACCGTCAAGGGCTACGGCATGGGCAAGGCCGGCGAGGCGATGAACGTCACCCACC
>CAYZDW010000170.1:0-3282 GCA_964477175.1 uncultured Steroidobacteraceae bacterium
CCGCCCTTTTCGTGGCATCTTCAAGCAGGCGGATGGCGCGGCGATCGTCTTCCTCAAGGTAAGTCGCCGCGACGGCCGCTGCCTTGTTGGCGACCGATGCGCCCTGCGGGCCGAGTTTCGAACCCAGCGAAATCGCATCGCTGAAATCACCGCAATGGAACACGCGCCAGGCCTGCTGTAACTGCGGCGTCTCCGGAAACGGCTCGCGATCGCCGGCATGCAATCGGCTCCAGGCCTTCTGCAACGCGTCGCCCTCGTAGCTGTAGGGCTTCTGGTCGTAGGGGAAGCGGAGCGCCTTCGCAGCGGCCATCATGAACTCCTGATCAGAACGCGGTATTCTTGGCGCCGGACCGGCAAGGCAGCCAGCCCGCGGCAAGGAGAGGATCATGGCGGCGAAGAAAAAGGGCAAGCTCGGCAGTACGGGTCAGCCCAAGGGCGACCTGAACCTGCTGTACTCGGCCCACCAGATCTGGCTGGCCGGGCTCGGCGCGATGTCACGCGCCCAGGCCGGCGCGCCCAAAATTTTCGATGAGCTGATGCGCGAGGGTTCGAAGCTGCAGGGCAGCGCGCTCGATGCGGCGCAAAAAGTCGTCGTGCAGGCTTTCCAGGGAGCGCAGAAGAGCGTCAACCAGCGCGTCGACACGGTCAAGGAGCAGGCCAGCGAGACCTGGGACAATCTCGAGAAAATCTTCCAGACCAGGGTCCAGCGCGCCATGCACCAGCTCGGCATGCCGACCGCCGAGGAAATCACGGCGCTCACGCGCAAGGTCGATGCGCTGGCGACCAGCGTCGAGAAGCTTGCCGGCGCCGCGGCGTCGAAACGCAGGTCAGGCTGACTCCAGGGCAGAGCGGCGGCACCCGGTGTGTTGACACTACAGTCGGCGGCCCGGCCGCGCCACGCGGGCCGTATCGGAATCGCACTCGCCGGCGGTGGCCCGCTGGGCGCATTCTACGAACTCGGCAGCCTGCAGGCGCTCTCCGAATGCATCGAGGGCCTCGATCTCTGCGAGCTGCACGCCTATGCCGGCGTGAGCTCCGGCTCAATGCTCGCGGCCGGGCTCGCGAATGGACTGACGCCCGTCGACATCGGGCGAATCGTCATCAGCAATGATTCCGGCCACGATCCCGCGCATCCGGGTCTGTTCCTGCGGCCCGCCTTCCGCGAATATGCGCGGCGGATCGCCGCCATCCCGCGCCTCTTGCTGGGCGCCGCCGGCCAATATGCGCGTGCGCCGCTCGGACAGAGCATCGCGGAGCTGCTCGCCCCATTCGCCGCGGCGATGCCGGCGGGCGTGTTCGACAGCGCGCCATTCGAGCGCTACCTGCGCAAGCTTTACGGCAGCGGGGGCCGCAGCAACGATTTCCAGAAGCTGCGGCGCCGCCTGTTCATCGTCGCCACGAATCTGAACAGCGGTGAGCCGGCGTTGTTCGGCGAGCCCGGACTGGACCATGTGCCGATTTCACGAGCCGTCCAGGCCAGCGCCGCTCTGCCCGGACTGTATGCGCCGGTCGAGATCGAAGGCGAGACCTATGCCGACGGCGCACTGCTGCGCACGATGCACGCGTCGGTCGTGCTCGAGGCCGGCGCCGATCTGCTGTTCTGCATCAATCCTCTGGTGCCGTTTGACGGGTCCGACGGCGGCTCGTCGACCATGTCTACCAGAGCACGCGCCGCGACCTGCTGCGGCGTGCCGATGAACTGGCTCCGCTGCTGGCGCGCCACGGCCTGCGCTTGCGGACCGAGGCGCTCCACGACCCCGCTCGAAGTTTCCAGGCCGCGCTGGAACGGCAACGCAGCGCCGATCGTCGTGTCGCACAGGATCTGTCGTCCACGCTGGACCGCCTCGACCGGTTCCTCGCCGTCGCGCGTGGCTGATCACATCGGCCGGACGGCCGCCGGCTTCAATCGAACGGGTGCCGCAGGACGATCGTGTGGTTCCGGTCCGCTCCGGTCGAGACGATCGTGACGGGCACGGCGCACAATTCCTCGATGCGGGTCAGGTAGTCGCGCGCCGCCGGCGGCAGTTCGGCTAGCGAGCGCAGGCCGACGGTCGAATCCTTCCATCCGGGCATCTCCTCGTAGACCGGTTCGCAGTCCGCATACCGGTCGCTGTCCAGCGGCGGCGTGTCGCAGAGCGCCCCGCCCTGCCGGTAGGCCGTGCAGAGCCTCACCCGCTCGAGCCCGTCCAGCACGTCGAGCTTGGTGACGCACAGGCCCGAGATGCCGTTGTTCAGTATCGAGCGCCGTAGCGCAACCGCGTCGAACCATCCGGTGCGCCGCGCACGCCCGGTCACCGCGCCGAATTCCTGGCCGATGCGCGAAAGATGCTTGCCGGTCTCGTCGAACAGTTCGGTCGGAAACGGACCGGCGCCGACGCGCGTCGTGTAGGCCTTGGTGATTCCGAGCACGTAGTCGATGTCGCGCGGACCGAGGCCGACGCCGACTGCGGCATAGCCGGCCACCGTGTTCGATGAGGTGACGAACGGGTAGGTGCCGTGATCCACGTCGAGCAGCGCGCCCTGGGCGCCCTCGAGCAGGATGCTGCCGCCGGCCTGCTGGATGCGCTTGATCCCGAGCACGACATCCGCGACCAGCGGCTTGACGCGCTCGGCCTCGGCCAGGCACTCGTCCAGGATCCTGCGAAAGTCGACCTGCGGCTCCTGGAAACGGTGTTGCAGCAGGAAGTTGTGGTAGTCGATGAGCTCGCCAAGCTTGGAGGCGAAGTGCTCGGGTTGGAAGAGGTCGCAGAAGCGTACCGCACGGCGCGCGACTTTGTCTTCGTAGGCCGGACCGACGCCGCGTCCGGTCGTGCCGATCGCCCTGGCGCCGCTTGCGCGCTCCCGCGCCTGGTCGAGGGCGACGTGCGACGGCAGCACGAGCGGGCAGTTGGGGCTGATCCGCAGGCGATCAAACACCGGGAAGCCCCGTGACGCCAGCATGTCCGCTTCGGACAGGAGTGCCGCGAGTGAAAGGACGACGCCATTGCCGATGAAGCAACGCACATGGTCGCGCAGCACGCCGGATGGAATCAGCGACAGCACCGTCTTGCGGCCGTCGATGACCAGGGTGTGACCGGCATTGTGACCGCCCTGGAAGCGCGCGACGGCCGTCACGCGCTCGGTCAGCAGGTCGACGACCTTGCCCTTTCCTTCGTCACCCCATTGGGCGCCGACGATAACGACGATCCTGCCCATCCGCGCCTCAGGAACGGACCAGCCAGAGCAACACGAGGCCGGCGGCCATGCTCGCGAAGCCGGCGACGCGCAAGGTCGAGTCGCCCG
>CAYZDW010000171.1:0-3713 GCA_964477175.1 uncultured Steroidobacteraceae bacterium
CGAACTGCCGAGATCGTGGCTTGCGACGAATTCGAGGCCGTGCACGCGCGCGCGGCCGCCGTCGTACTGGTCGCCGACATTGCAACCGCCGCCGGTCGAGGCCGTGCAGGTGCCGACCAGGTTGTCGTATTCGACGAGGAAACCGATGGCCTCGAGCGCAGCGGCGCCGCGTTCGAAGCGCAGCCCAGCCTCGTAGTTCCAGGACTGCTCCGGATCCGCTTCGGACCCCGGCGCGGGATTCACGAAGCCGCGATGCAGGCCGGCGACCAGGCGGAGCGATTCGCCGAGCGCGCGCGTCACGCCGAGGCCGGGCATGGTCGCGTCCACGCTATTCGTGCTGATGACCGGGCTGGCGCTGCGGGTCGGGTCGGCCGCGCCCCAGTTGCGCTGCGTCAGCGAGATGCTCTCGTGGCGCAGGCCCGGCGTGAGAACCCAGTCTCCCGCGGTGATGGTGTCCCGGACAAAGAAGGCCCAGGCCTCGGCTTCACCGATACGATTGTCCTGCGTGCCCGGCGTACCGGCAGCCGTGAGCGCCATGGCCCCGTCCACCATCTGGTATCGGTCGTCGTTCTGGAAGCGGTCCTCATCGTCGCGGTGATAGCGCAGCGAGAACTCAAGCTCGTGGGCGAGGCCTGCGGTCTCGAAGTCGAAGCCCAGCACGGTCTGGATGCCCGTGGCGTGGTACTCGCGATTGTTGTTGCGCACGCGTAGCGCGCCGGCCGCACTGGTCATCCCGGGCTCGCCGACGAGCGCCGCGTATTCAACCGGGAATGCCGCCGGGTTCGCGAGCACATTCGACAGGCTCACGAAAGCGGTATTTGCGGCATTCCGGACGTCGTTCAGCTTGTACCAGGCCCTGGCCGTGTCGGTGCGATAGGCAATCGTGGTCAGGTCGAACCGCCCGTTGAAGTCGATCCGGTGCGTCGCCTGGATGGTGTCGTGAGTCACGTCCATGTTGTCGAGCTGGCTCGCCCGGTAGCGGCGATACGGGTCTTCGTGGAAATCGTCGAGCGTGAGTCCGAGATAGGTCTCGTCGGATTCTTCCTCTGAATGCTGGAACTTCAATTCCAGCGCTTGCGTGACTGCCGCCTCGGCCGTCGAGCGCAGCGCGAGCTTCGCGACGTAGTCCTGGATGCGGTAGCCGGTGTCGCCGCCGGAATCGATGCGCTTGAAGCCGTCGGATTCTTCTTGCAGCGTCTCCAGGCTCATGCCGAGGTCATGCGCGCCGGCATTGATCCAGCCGCCCGCAAGCGCATGGCCGCGGAAGCTTCCGTACTTGCCGCCGATGAGGTCCACCTTGCCGTTGAGGCCCGTGCCGGGCGCACCTGGCATCGCGGAGGAGAACAGACCCACGGCGCCGGCGACGGTCTGCGGTCCGTACTTGATCGCGGCCGGCCCTTTGCTGACCTCGATGGCGCTCAAGCGCTGCAAGCGCGGGAAGTAGTAAGCCGAGGGCGCCGAGTAGGGCGCGGGCGCGATCGGCACGCCGTCCTCCATCACGGCGATCTTCGAGTTCCGGTCGGTGCCGGATCCGCGGATGCCGATGTTGGGGCGGATCCCGAAACCCTCTTCCTCCACGATGTTGAGGCCGGGCACCTGGCGCAGGATGCGGTTGATGTCGCCGTAGGCGTGCTGTTCGAGCACCGTCTCGTCGAGGAAGTGCACGGAGCCCGCGACTTCGCCGGCTTCCTTGCGTGATGCCGTGACGACGACGCGATCGAGCAGCGCCGGCTCCGCCAGCGGCGCCATTTCGGCAGCCGCGCTGCCTGCCAGGATGCTGCCGATGGCGGCGTAGAGCAGTTGGGTCGTCGGGTGATTCATGTACGAAATTTATGGGAATCGAATGCGTTTGGCAATGAGAATCATTCGCATTACATAAACAGCGTGACCCACCCGTGCCCATCGCCGGAGGGTTATCAGTCGCGGAAGTTCTTGAATTGTAAGGGCCTATCGAGGCCCGCTGTCCGTATCAGGGCCATCGCGGCCTGCAGGTCGTCGCGCTGCTTGCCGGTCACTCGCAGCTGTTCGCCCTGGATCGAGGCCTGGACCTTCAGCTTCGAGTCCTTGATCAGCCGCTGGAGCTTGCGGCCGCTTTCGGCGTCGATGCCATGGCGCAGGACGATCTGCTGGGTCGCGGCGTTCAATGCGATCTCGGGTTCGCCGGGCTCGAGACAAATGATTTCGATGCCGCGCTTGGTGAGCTTCAGCTTCAGGATGTCGAGCATCTGCCTGAGCTGGAAGTCGACCTGCGCGTGCATGGTGATCACATGGGCCGCGAGCTCGTAATTCACGCCCGTGTCCTTGAAATCGAAGCGCTGCGACACCTCGCGATTGGCCTGGTCCACGGCATTCGTCAGCTCATGCGAATCGATTTCCGAGACGACGTCGAAAGAGGGCATCCTAGCTCCGCTCCCGCAACAATCCGTCGACGAGCGCGGTCAGCTCGCGATTCTGTTCCTCGTAATGACTGCCGGTCGCGGGCCCGCTGAAGCCGGTGTGCGTGGCGCGGACCTTGCCCATGCGATCGACGATGAACAGGGTCGGGTAGGCCTTTAGGGCGGCGAGTTGCGGCAGCTTCTTTAGCACGTCGCCATCGTTCGTGGTTCCCGCGATCAACACCGGATAGTCGATCGCGAACTTCTGCGCGAATGCGCGCGCTGCCGCCGAGGCGCTCGCGAAGTCAGGCGTGTATTCGAACATCAGCTGGATCACTTCGAGCCCCTGCGCGCGGCGGCTCGCGAGCAGCTCACGCAGGAACACGGCCTCGTCATGGCAGTTCGGGCACCAGCTGCCGCCGATTGTGATGAGCACGACTTTCCCGGCAAAGCGCCCGCCCGGGAACGAGACCGGGCTGCCGTCGAGATCCGGGAATGTGAACTCGAGGCTCTCGACACCGGGCTTGAGACCGGTCATCCGCGCCGGGTCCTCGAGGCGTGCGTCGGGATCGCGCCGGCCGGACCAGGTCTCGTGCCCGCCGCCGCCCGTATGGAAATCCCCCGCGAGCGTGCCATCGGGCGCGAGGCGGCCGAGATAGAGATAGGCGCTGCCGCCGTCGAAGCGCGACAGGAACAGCGTGTCGCCGCGCGCCTCGCCCGCGATGTAGCGGTCATCGCCCGTGGGCCGCAGCACGGTGCCCGCGACCTGGTGCCCGTGCTGGGTCAGTTCGGCGATGGCAGAGCGTTCATTGCCTTCGTCGTCGCTGAATGTCAGCGCCCAGCGGCCCGAGAAATCCAACGGCGCGGCCCCGGGTTTCGGGAAGAAGCGCCAGTCCTGGCCCGGCATCGCGACGAGACGGACGCCCTTGATCAGGCCGCGGGGACGCAAGAGCTCCACCGCACCCTCGAATCTCGCGTCGACGAAGCGGGCCTCGAGCCGGTGCGGGTAACCCGGCATCTGCATCGACAAGCGATCGCCGTCGAGTTGCACATCGGGCACGCGCACGCGCTCGGGCCCGTTGATCAGCCAGGCGACGAGCGCGCCATTCTCGCGCGCGAGCTCGAGCCCGAAGGGCAGATCGCCGCCGGCGACCGACAGCACGGCCCGGTACTGGCCGAGCGGCGGGCCGGCAGCCGCGACGGGATCGTCGGCGCGGTCGCAGGCGGACAAGCCGGCTGCGGAGAGCAGCAGCACGATCCATTCAAGTGAGCGTTTGGACAAGGATTGTTGTCCTTCAGTTGCGCGGCAGGCGCGCGGCCTCGACCGCATTATACGCA
>CAYZDW010000172.1:0-5136 GCA_964477175.1 uncultured Steroidobacteraceae bacterium
GGTTGATGTAGACGACAACGGCATAGTGCCTGCCCGATTGGCCGGTGACGTATCCGGCGATCGTGCTGACGTCCTTGAGCGTGCCGGTTTTCATGCGAATGCGGCTCGGGTCGTCCATCTTCTCAAAGCGCTGGCGCAGGGTGCCGTCCAGCCCACCGAGGGCCAGCGACGCCAGGAACTCGGGCGCGAATCGGCTCTTCCAGGCGCCGATCAGCAGCCGCGCCATGCTGTCGCCGGAAATCTGCGCCTCGCGCGAAAGCCCTGACCCATTGCCGATGACGAGTTCCGGAAACTCGAGCCCGCGGCTTGCGAGCATTTCCTTGATCGACGCCTCGCCCGCGGCAGCCGTCGCCGGCATTCCCCTGGTTTCGGCGGCCACGGTCAGGAGCAGCGAGCGCGCCATCATGTTGCTGGAATATTTGTTGGCGACGCGCACGACCTCGGCCATTGACAGGGACTCCTGGGTCAGCAACAGTCGGGCCGTCGGCGGCGTGGGGGCGCGCAGCATGCCGCCGCGAAACTCGCCGCCCAGCTGGCGCCACAAGGTGACGAAGGTGCCGTAGGCGTATTCCGCGGGTTGCATGACCGCGCGGCGAAATGTCTGCGGCCCGCAACTGGACGACAGTCGGCCGCTGACATGAACGCGCTCCAGTGCGTCGTCGGGACTCGTGATCAGGATGCGGCGATTGCGGCCCGCGCAACGACCCGCGGTCAGTACGACGCGATTCTCGACGACGAGTCCAGCGGGAAATGGCTGGATTGCGACTTCAGCACCGCTGCCGTCATCGGCCGGTCGCACCACGAAATCCGCCATCTGCAGATTGACCAGCAATGCATCGGGCAGCACGTTGTAAGTGCGCCAGGGCTTGCCGTCGAAATCCTCCGGGCGTTCGTCGAGGACCGCGAATCGGGTCTGGTCGATGACGATGTCGCCCTCGATGACCCGCAGCCCCGACTGGCGCAGATCGATCACGAATCGCCACCAGCGCTCGATGGTCAATAGCGGATCCCCGCCGCCCTGCAGGTACAGATTGCCCTTGAGCACGCCCTTGACCACCGGCGCGTCGGCCCAGGCCCGCGTCTTCCAGGCGTAGGCCGGCCCGAGCAGGTCCAGCGCCGCCCAGGTCGGCAGGAGCTTCATCGTCGAAGCCGGCGGGCGCGGCACGGTGGCGTTGAACTCGACGAGGCTTTCGCCGCTTGCGACATCGCGCACGACGACGGTGACGTCCGAGTCCGGTACGAGCTGCTGATTCAGCACCGCGCGTGGGCGCGCGGGCAGGTCATTGGCGTGCGCGGCCTGCACGGCAAGCGTGATACACAGCAGCAGGCTCGGAGTACGGCCGATCATTTGGTGCAATACTAATGTGCGTGACTGCAACTTGCAGGAATCGCCGTAGTCAGAGCGCTGCGTCGGATGGATTTCCGGAGGCCCGATGAGGAGATTCGTGCAGTTCCTGTGGCCCATCGTGTCGCTATTGGCCCTGGCCGCGTGCGGCGCGAAGGAACCGCCTGCCGCAACGGTGGCGGAGGCACCCATGGCCGCGGCGCCGGTGGTGCCGGCCGACGTACCGGCGCCGGCTGTCGTCACCGGCTTGCCCGATTTCAGCGCGCTCGTTGCCGTCTACGGCCCGGCGGTCGTCAATGTCACTACCGTCGCGCAGCGCGAGATTGGCGAAGAAGGGGCCCCGGGACTTTCGCCCGGCGATCCTCTGTACGATTTCTTCCAGCGCTTCGGTTTCGGGGCACCGCGCGGCCAGCCGCCGCCAGCGCGCGGCGAAGGGTCGGGGTTCCTGATCAGCGCCGATGGCTACATCCTGACCAACGCGCATGTCGTGGACCGGGCCCGTGAAGTGACCGTGCGGATGACCGACCGACGCGAGTACCGCGCCAAAGTGGTCGGCGTGGACGATCGCACCGACGTCGCGGTCCTCAAGATTGCCGCCGACCGGCTGCCATTCGTCCGCATCGGCAGTCCCGCCGCGCTCAAGGCCGGCCAGTGGGTCGTTGCGATCGGCTCGCCATTCGGCTTCGAAAACTCGGTCACGGCCGGCATCGTCAGCGCAACCGCCCGCTCGCTTCCGGGCGACGCCTACACGCCGTTCATACAAACCGACGTCGCGGTCAATCCTGGAAATTCCGGCGGGCCGCTATTCAATCTGCACGGCGAGGTGATCGGCATCAACTCGCAGATCTACAGCCGCACGGGTTTCTACCAGGGTGTGTCATTCGCGATCCCGATCGATGTCGCGATCAACGTCAAGAGCCAGCTGGTCGCGAGCGGGCGTGTCCAGCGCGGCCGAATCGGCGTGACGATCCAGGACGTCAACCAGGCGCTGGCCGACTCGTTTCGCCTGCCACGCCCGCACGGCGCCCTGGTCAGCCAGGTCGAGGGCCGTGGGCCGGCGGACAAGGCCGGCCTGAAGGTCGGCGACGTGATCCTTGCGGTGAATAGTCGCGCCATCGAGCGTTCCGGTGAACTGCCGGCCATCATCGCCGGCATCAAGCCGGGAACCGAGGCCACGCTCGAGATCTGGCGCGACAAGGGAAAGCGCAAGGTTCGAATCAAGGTCGGCGAGCTCGAAGACGAACCTGCGATCGCGGCGCGACAGCCCGGCGGCGAAGCAGATACCGGTAAGCTCGGGCTCGCCGTGAGGCCGCTGTCCGGCAGCGAGCGCCAGCAGTTGCGGACGCAGGGGAGCCTGATCGTCGAGGAGTCCGACGGTCCCGCGGCCGTTGCGGGCGTCGAGCCCGGCGACGTGCTGCTCGCGGTGAATGGTGCACCGGTCGCATCGGTCGGCGAATTCCGCGATTCAGTGATGAAGGGAGGCAGCACCGTTGCGCTCCTGATCCAGCGCGGCAACGCGCAGATCTACATTCCCGTGAGGGTCGGGTCGTGAAGCGGCACGCGGTGGCGGCGATGCTGCTGCTGCTGCCCTTGCTCGTCGTCGCGATGCCATTGCCCGCGGCGGATGCGCCGCACGCGGTGGGCTCGACATTTCGCGACTGCGGGACCTGCCCCGTGATGGTCGTCGTGCCGGCCGGCAGCTTCGTCATGGGCACGCCGGCGGCGGCATTGCCACCCGGCCAGGCAGGGGTCGAGATCGGTACGGTCGTGATTCGGGTTCCACGCGCCTTCGCGCTCGGCCGCCATGAAGTGACGCGCCGCGAATTCGCCCGTTTCGTCGCCGAAAGCGGTTACGAGCCGCGGTCTGGCTGCCGCAACTGGGACCCGGCGCTCGCGCGCTTCAACGAAGATGCACGGCGCGGCTGGCAGAATCCGGCGACGCCTGTTGAACCCGTCGACGATCATCCGGTGACCTGCGTGTCCTTCGCGGATGCCCGCGCCTTTGCCGAATGGCTCGCGCGCGAAACCGGCGAGCCCTACCGCCTGCCTTCCGAGGCTGAATGGGAATACGCGGCGCGCGGCGGCACGACGTCGCTGCGCCCCTGGGGCGATGCGCCGGAGGAAGGCTGCGAACACGCGAATACCTACGACGTGACGGCCGATGCTGCTTACCGCCTCGGCTGGCCGCATGCGGGTTGCCGCGACGGTCACGCCGACCTCGCGCGGGTCGGCCAACTGCGCGCGAACGCCTTTGGCCTGCATGACATGATCGGTAACGTCCAGGAGTGGGTGCAGGACTGCGCGACCGGCAGCTACGTCGGCCGGCCGCGCGATGCGCGCGCCTGGGAATGGCTGGGGGGCTGCAAGCGCCGGATCCAGCGCGGCGGCAGCTGGCTCGCCCCGCCGGATCGCAGCCGCAGCGCGTTTCGCGCTGACGCGCGGGATGACGACCGTGCCGACGAAACCGGATTCCGGGTCGCGATGGATCTCGATCAGCGCGACCCACGCGCTCTGGATCGATGATGCGCCGGCTCATCCCCATCGTGTTGCTGGTGATCACGGGGAACGCATTCGCCCAGCAAGCCGTACCGGCGCCGCCAGCGCGCGAAAAGCGCGACTGCCCGGTCTGCCCGGAGTTCGCGCTGGTGCCGCCCGGCAAATTCCTGATGGGTTCGGCGCCCGATGCGATCGAACTCGATGCGGCGACCGGAGAAGCGCCGGCGGTCGCCATCGCGATGACCCGGCCCTTCCATGTGTCACTCCGCGAGATCACGGTCGGCGAGTTTCGCCGCTATGTCGAGGCGACTGGCGCGGAGCCGCCGCCCGGCTGCCGGGTCTGGCTCGGCGGCCAGTGGGTTCTGGAGCGCGACCGCAGCTGGCGTGACCCGGGATTCGCGCTGCCGCCGCAGGACAACGAGCCCGTGGTCTGCGTCAACTGGGAAGACGCCCGCGCGTACGCCGAGTGGCTATCGAAGGAAAGCGGCAAGCGCTACCGGCTGCCTTCGGAGTCGGAATGGGAATACGTCGCACGCGGCGGAACGTCGTTCCCGCGCTTCTGGGGCGAACGCGATTCGCATGAAAGTGTCGCGCTGTCGCTGGCCTGCGATTACGCGAATGTCTACGATTCGTCGGCAGTCGAAGCGTTTCATTTTCCCTGGCCCAACGCACACTGCAGCGATCGCGCGGTGGCACTCGCGCCGGTCGCGCAATACAAGCCGAATGCCTTCGGCGTGTTCGACATCATCGGTAATGTCCGCGAATGGGTCATGGACTGCCATACGGCGAGTTACGCCGGGCGGCCCGAGGATGCACGCGCCTGGACCTGGCAGGGCGGCTGCGAGCTGAAGGGCGTGCGCGGCGGTTCCTGGGCGAGCCGACCGCGGAACGCGCGCGCGCCCGCGCGCGGCGCCGAACCGACTGCGCTTCGTCAATCCGATCTCGGATTCCGGGTCGTCCGCGACTACGAATAGCGCTCTATTGGCGAGACATGTCTCGCACGATCCTGAAAGGGCCTTCCCGATCAGAACTTCGCCGACAGGTCGTGCCGGTTGCGCGAGGCGCGCTACAGATAAATTCGGCGCCAAGCACCGTGACGCCAGCGTAGCCAAAGCGCCAGTCCGATCGCCAGCACGTAAATGAGTAAGGCCAGCCAGCCTCCGACGGCACCGTGACCGAGGCCGGGCGCCGTTGCCATCCAGCCCTGGCCTGGCGCGAAGGTCAGGAAATGCGTCAGCGGCAGGAACAGCAGCAAGGCGAGCGACAGTACGAGGATCGCGGGCACGCGCACGTCG
>CAYZDW010000173.1:0-3110 GCA_964477175.1 uncultured Steroidobacteraceae bacterium
GAGAGCTGTCCGCGCGCCGTCAATCGCGCGACCGAGGCAGTCGAGAAACCAATCCATCCAGGGAGTGATGTCCATCGTCTCCGTTTGCGTCCGCTCGAGGATGTCGTAGTAAGCCGCGTGCTCCTGCCGAATCTGCGCTGACATGCTGTAGAACCGCTGGGGGCTCTTTTCGGAGCGCGCCAGGTGGATATCAGCTATGGCGCGCGCGATGCGGCCGTTGCCATCGTCAACAGGATGGACGGTCACAAACCACAGGTGGCTCAGGCCGGCCTTCAGCACGTCGTCGATGCCAGCGGGCTTGTTGAACCAATCCAGGAAGGCGGTCATCTCCCGTTCGAGGCGCGCCGCCGGCGGTGCCGTGAAATGGACGCGCTCATTGCCGATGGCTCCAGAGACAACCTGCATCGGGCCGGTGCCGTCATCACGCCAGGCCCCTACTCGGATCTTCCTCATGCCGGTGCGCCCGGTGGGAAACAGCGCCGCGTGCCATCCAAAGAGCCGGTCGGCCGTGAGCGGCTGATCATAGCGACCGGTGGCGTCGAGCATCATCTCAACGATGCCCTCGACGTTCCGGTCTGCGGGCTTCAGCGCACCGATTTCCATGCCGAGCCGGCGCGCAATCGAAGATCTCACCTGGTCGGCTTCCAGCTTTTCGCCCTCGATCTCGCTGCTCTTGAGCACGTCGGCGGTCAGCGTCCTCAGAATGGCCTCCTGCCGGAGGTTGAAGCCGAGTGATTCCATGCGTCCGATCAGGCGGCCCTGCCGATGGCGCACCAAGGCGAGCGGCTCGGCCAAGCGGTCCGTGTCCCAATGAAATCGGGGCCAGTCTTGAAGCTCGTGGATGTCCATTCTCCGCTCTGTCTGCGGAGATTATAGCTCCGATCCGTCGCCGGCCGCAAGTATCGCCTCAGGACGTGCGGAGAATAGCTGCCACAATCTCCGCATGGCCACTGCGTTCACAGCTAACGGAGCCGCGGGCCCGGGTCCATGTTCAGGAAGACCCGGCCGCCCATCGGGTACCACTCGGGCGCGAGCGTGACCGCCTGGCCGACGACGTGGAGATCGCGCCAGCATTCGGCCAGCCGGCTGTCGCGCCGGTACGACGTGCTGCCGCCCTGGCGGTACACGAGATCCATCGCCTCGCGCGCGCTCTCGGCGGCGTGGACCGCGGCCAGCCGGCACCGCGCGCGCTGCTCGAGCGTGGTGTGAGCACCGGCCGCGACGGTGTTCCACACGTCGGTGATCATCGCGCTGCGCCCCGCGCGACCGGCGTTCAGGATCGCGTCGGCGCGACCGATCGCGTCCTGGACTTGCGGATTCTCGCAGAGCCGGCCGGTGCGGCCGCGCGGCGTCTTCTCGACGGCCAGCTCGATCAGCGCGTCGATGCCGGCGCGCGCGATGCCGGTGATCACGGCGCTGTGATGCGGCCCGACCCACGCCTGCGCCGGCAGGGCGTACGAGATTCCCGGCCAGTGGCTCCACTGGTTGTCGAGCGGAACGCCGGCGTGGACCATCGTCCGCCGCTCCGGCAGGAAGACGTCGTCGACCGTCCAGTCGAAGCTGCCGGTCGCGCGCAGGCCGGCGACGTCCCAGCTTCCCTCGACGAGCTGCGCTTCCGAGCGCTGGAAGACTCCTCGCCAGTAGACCGACGCGCCATCCGGGCTGCGGCGCGGCTGGTCGCCGTCGAAGATCTGGAAGCTGCCCAGCATCCAGCCGCTCTCCTGGCAGCCGGTGCCGAAGGGCCAGCGACCGGTGACGCGGTAACCACCGTCGACGGGCACGGCCCGCCCGCCGCCCTGCACGGCGGTGCCGGCGATCGCGACGTCGCCCCCGTGCCCGTAGATCTCCTGGATGCCCTCGGCCGGTAAACCGAGCGTGACGAGCTGGGCGATGTTGTTGTTGCAGACGTTCCAGCCGACCGAGCCGGCGCCCTGGGACAGCAGCTCGACGACTCTCAGAGAAGTCAGTGGGTCGGCCTGCAGGCCGCCCAGCGCACGCGGTCTCACCATCCGATAGAAACCGGCGGCATGGAACTGCTCGACCAGCGCCTTCGGCAAGTGCTGCTCACGCTCGATCTCGTCGTGATACCGGCGGATGACCGGCCGCAGCGCCGCCGCAGCCTGCACGAGAGGCTCAGCCTCGAGGTCGGCCGGCAAGCGCTTATCGTCGGAGATCTGTCGCATTGGCCCCGCGATGTTCCGCTGGCGAAGCGGAGGTGTCAAGCGGTACTGTCGCTGATCATCACGAACCAGGAGACCTGCTCATGGCCCGCTTAGGCTTCGGCGCGTTCCTCGCCCCCCACCACCCCATCGGGGAGCATCCGATGCTGCAGTTCCGCCGCGACCTCGACCTCGTCGAGCACCTGGACAAGCTCGGGTACGACGAGTTCTGGTGCGGCGAGCATCACTCCAGCGGCTGGGAGATGATCGGCTCACCCGAGATGTTCCTGGCCGCGGCGGGCGAACGGTCGAAGCGCATCAAGCTCGCCACCGGGGTCGTCTCGCTGCCCTATCACCATCCGTTCAACGTGGCGCAACGGATGGTGCAGCTCGACTACATGACCGGTGGACGGGCGATCTTCGGCTCCGGGCCGGGCGCGCTGGCCTCCGACGCCCACACGCTGGGGATCGACCCGATGCTGCTGCGCGACCGCCAGGACGAGGCCATCGGCGTCATCCGCCGCCTGATGCGCGGCGAGCGCCTGACCGTCAAGTCCGACTGGTTCACGCTGCAGGACGCCGCCCTGCAGCTGTTGCCGTTGCAGGAGGACATGCCCTTCGCGGTCGCCTCGCAGATCAGCCCCTCGGGCATGACGCTGGCCGGCAAGCACGGCATCGGCATCATCTCGATCGGCGCGCTGGCCGAGGAAGGTCTGAACGCGCTGCCGACGCAATGGAGCTTCGCGGAGGCCGCCGCTGCCGAGCACGGCCAGACCGTCGATCGCAAGAACTGGCGCGTGCTGATGAGCTGGCACATCGCCGAGACGCGTGAGAAGGCCCGCGCCGAGGCGCGCGACGGTCTGCTCCGGCACAACAACGAGTACATCACGGCGACCCTGCAACGGCCCGGCGCGCGTGCCTTCAAGACCCCCGACGAAGCCGTGGACAAGA
>CAYZDW010000174.1:0-3331 GCA_964477175.1 uncultured Steroidobacteraceae bacterium
CTGGCCGGCTGCGCGACCCACCCGGCGCACGACCTTTCGCGCCTGTACCAGGCGCACGCCGCGGATCGTCACCAGGTGCCGGTGATCATCATTCCGGGCGTGCTCGGATCGCGCCTGGCCGATCGCGAAACCGGCGTGGAAGCCTGGCCCGGCAGCACGGGACAGCTGCTGACCAGCGGCTATCTCGAACTGGCGCTGCGCATCGATCCTGTGACGCTCGAGCCGCTTGACGACGGTCTCGTCGCGAGCGACCTGTTCGACAGCGCGGTCGGCCAGGACTTCTATGGCCGGGTCGTCGAGGCGCTGCAGGAAGTCGGCGGCTTCCGGCGCGGCCAGCCCGGCCAGCCGGCTTCGCCTGGCGCGGCGCGCTTCTACAACTTCGCCTACGACTGGCGCCAGGACAATGTCGTGACGGTCCGGAAGCTCGATGCGCTGATCGAGCAGATCCGGCACGACTACGGTAACCCCACGCTTCGCGTCGACGTGATCGCCCACAGCATGGGCGGGCTGATCCTGCGCTATTACGAGCGCTACGGCACCGACGACGTGCTGGACGGCAATTTCTTCCCGGTCACCGGCGCCGGCGCCGGCAAGTTGCGCCGCGTCGTGCTGCTCGGCACGCCGAACCAGGGCTCGGTGACCGCCATCCATTCGTTCCTGAACGGCTATCGCGTCGCATTGTCGCGGCTGCCGACCGAAGGGATTGCGACGATGCCGTCCATGTACCAACTCTTTCCTCACGCGCAGGTGATCTAGATCACCACCACCCGCGGCGAGTCGCTGCGGCGGGATCTTTTCGACGTCGACGTCTGGCGGCGCTTCGAATGGTCGGTGTTCGACCGCAAGGTGCGACGCAGGATCGAGAAGAGCTCCGGCGTCTGGCCGAGTCCTGAAGTCTTCGGGCGCTACTTCGAGAAGCACCTCGAGCGGGCGCGGCGCTTCGTCTGGTCGTTGAACGTACCGACCGGGGACGTGGTGCTCATCGAGCCGCTCGTGTTCGGCGGCGACTGCGTGCCGACGCCCGCGCGGCTGGTGGTCGAAGAGGTGAACGGCGACTCGGTGGCGCGGCTGCTGCCCGAGCAGATCATGAAACCTGCGCGCGGAGTCGACTACGACGCGTTGATGTTCGAGCCCGGCGACGGCAGCGTCACGAAGTCATCGCTGCTCGGGAGACAGGAACTCGACCCGTCCATCCCGCGACACGAATACGCGCACGTCGAGTTCAACCGGGCCTTCTTCGTCTGCGAGGATCACACCGCGTTGACCGGCAACGTCAACTTCCTCGACAACCTGATGAATTATCTCTTGAGCGCCGACTGACGATCAGGCTTCGGCTCAGGAGTCGGCGGCACCGGCCACTCCGACGTAGCGGCACCATTCGCAGTCCTCGCCGGCACCCGGGATGTTGGCGCCGTCGACGGTCGCGATCGTGCGCCGGAAAGTATCGAGCACCCAGGCATCGTCGCCGTCGTAGGGCACCATGTGCGTGGAGAATCGGAGCATGCCGCCGAACTCGCCGGCCCGGGCATCGCCATTCGCGTAGACGAACCAGCCGCGGTTGCTGACCTCGAATCCCTGCCTGCGCACGAGGAACTGGTAGACCTCCATCTGCCGCTGGTAGGACGGGTAGAGTCCTTCCGTCGTCGGTGTCTCCTTGCGGGCCGTCGCCTTGTAGTCTGCGACGATCAGCTCGCCGGTCGCCGCCTGCCAGAGGTCGTCGATGGCGCCAAAAAGCGTCCAGCCGGTCTGCTCGTCGGTCCAGCGCACGCCGGTGAAGTTATGCCGCCAGTGGTCGAGTTCCGGATGCGCAAAGGGCACGGCATCGAGCCCAGCCTCTTCGAACAATGGATGCGGCTCGCCGGCCGCGCGATAACGGTCGAATTCGGCCTTCAGCAGCGTATCGACGGCGTTATTGAGCGTGAAGGGCGGGCCGCTGGGACGGCGGATGCCGAGCGCGACATCGAGGTAGAGGCAACGCGGGCACTCGACGAAGAGATCGATCTTCGAGCGGCTCAACTGGCGGCGCTGCAGCGAGCGACTGGGCATCGGAGCCTCGGAGAAGTGGCCGCCGCGCCGCGATAGTGTGCTGGACTAACCCGTTATAGGGATTGGATTCACCCGACCGTGGCGCGGCGGGCCTGCGTAACAATGCCGCGTAACACGCCGCGATTTCAAGTGCCATTGCAGTCGTGACACTGCGGCGGGACGGTTTCACGGTGCGGCAAACTGATCCTCGTGCCACGAAGGCGCGCGTAGAATCTCCTGTATCAGTACGCAGGCGCAGGCCTGCAGGGGAGTCGCCGGCATCACGCCAGGGACCTATCGCTTCGAGTGGATTGTTCCGGATCGCGTCGCGAGCGGCCGCTCCGACATTCCGGAGCAGGGCACGGCTTCGGGGATCCTGTTCTACGTGCGCGAGCGCCACGCGACCATCGAGATGGTCTCGGTCGGCGCGGACGGACACCTGTGGGTGATGACGGGACCCTTGGACGGCGAAACTGCGCTTCACGCGCTTCAATGTCGAGCCCGACCGGTTCGAGTCGCGCATGGAAGTCAGCATGGATGGCGGTGAGACCTGGAAGCCCGGCAACCACCAGGTATTCACGCGCACCGCGCCGGCCGCAGCCGGGTAATCCGTTGCGCGCGGCGTCAGCGCCGCGCAGGCACGAGGAGCACCGGCACCTTTGCCGCGCGGACGATGCCTTCCGAGACGCTGCCGACCAGCAGGTCGTACACGGCGCCGTGGCCGTGGCTGCCGAGCACAATCAGGGAGGCCGACAGCCGGCCCGCCTCGGCAATGACCGTCTCGATCGTCGGGCCCTGCAGCAGGAGCGCGGTCGTTTCGACACCGGCCGAGCGCAGGCGATCGGCGAGGCGCTGCAACTGGAGATGCCGCTCGCGATGTTCGGCGGCAACCTGGCTGCGAACGACATCGGGGCCTGTCTCATAGCCGACGAAATCAGGATCCGGCGGTGCCACATGGACGAGCCACATCTGGGCGGCGAAAGTCGCGGCGACCTGCTCGAGCGTCTGCAGCACCTGTTCGGTCACCGGCGAAAAATCGACGGCTGCAAGGATGTTCATGTTTCCGCCTCCGTGCGCGGGTGCAACCGCAGCCATGGTACGTCCCTTGCCAACTGCCCGACGAAGGCGCGCGTGAATCGCGTCGCGGAGTCCCGCGACAGGTGCGACCATTCCGGTACCTCGAGATTCTGCATTTCTACGTGGTCCTCGAAGTGAACCCCATAGGCGCCGGTCTCACGCAGCAAGCGGTCCCAGGTCTTCGCGCGCGGCGCGGCGTGCTGTTCGCTCTCGTAATACAGGCCCGCGG
>CAYZDW010000175.1:0-2651 GCA_964477175.1 uncultured Steroidobacteraceae bacterium
TCGGAGCCTGGGTCACCGTCATCGACGAATCCGGCGCAGAGCGCCGGCACCGGATCGTCGGTCCCGACGAGTTCGACCAGGGCGCAGGCTACATCAGCATGGATGCCCCACTCGGTCGCGCGCTGCTCGGCAAGCGCGTCGGAGACGAATTCGAGATCGACTTGCCGACCGGTCCGGCCAGGGTGAAGGTCGTGGCGATCGAGTATCCGCCGCTTAGGAACCTCTGAATTACTCCCGCATGAGGCGCGTTACGCGCGCGCGGGGGCGCGACAAGGCGCGAGCCGAAGTCCCATAGCCCGGACTATGGACGAGGCGAGCAACGCCATCGCGCCGCCGCCCGTGCGTAACCCGCTGGGACCGGGCGATTTTCGCCCCTGGCGGCGTCTCTTGTCGCTTATGCATCGCGATACACATCGCTCCTCGCTCCTTGCCAGGAACGAAAACCGCACATGGTCGCGCCCATGCGGGAGTAAATCAGAGGTTCCCTGCAAATGGTACTCCGCGGCAGCCGGCGACCCCAGCGCAGATCGCGTTGACCCGCCTCGTGACGGGGTTTCATAATAGCCGCATGGAAGACGCGACCACGAAACCCGGACTCGAGCGCGAACTCAAGCGGCTCGAGCGGCGCCTCGACGAACTGGTCGGGGTCGTCGCCCAGCTCAAGGAGGAGAATCGCGCCTTGCGCCAGCGCCAGGACTCCCTGAGCGCCGAACGGGCGACGCTGATGCAGAAGAACGAGCAGGTCCGGGCCCGCGTCGAGGCGATGATCGGGCGCCTCAAGGCGATGGAGAGCGGCGCATGACAACGGATGCAAGCCGGGTCAGCGTGCGGATTCTGGAGAAGGAATATCACGTGGCCTGCCCGGCCGAGGAACGAGCCGCGTTGCTCGACTCGGCGGAGTACCTGAACCGCAAGATGCGCGAGATCCGCGACAGCGGCAAGGTGATCGGCCTCGATCGCATCGCCGTGATGGCGGCGCTCAACATCACCAACGACCTGCTGCTGTCGCGCGGCCACGACGAGGGCGTCGAAGTCGACCTTGCCGCGCGGCTGAAGGCCATGCGCGAGCGCGTCGAGTCGGCGCTGACGCGCGGACAGCAGCTGGACCTTTGAATTGACGGCAGCTCGCGCAATGCGCGAGCGCCACGGTTTGGCGCCGCCTGCGGTGTTCGATGTGGGCCTGGGTACTCTCGACCCTAATGTGAAAAACCCAGGAGCGTGGCTCAGCGGCAGCATTGTGCAAGTCCGCCTCGTAGCGGAAAGCCTTAAATGCCGCGGCTTGCTCCACTTGTTGCTCCGGTTCGAGAGCAGCGGTCTGCAACGGCACATGCGGGTGGCGCCTCCTGATTCCACCGATGCCTGACAGCGATCAAGCCGGCCTGCGCCGGCGTCTGCGTGCCGCGCGCCGCGCGGTTGGCGCCGCGGATCGGATCGCCGCCGCGGCCGCCGTCGACGCGACGCTCGCCCGCATGGGTCTGCCGCGACCGGGGTCGCGGATCGCGGCCTATCAGGCGATGGACGGCGAGATCGATCCCGCCGTCGTCCTGCGACGCGCCTTAGCGCTCGGCTGCCAAGTGCACCTGCCTGTCATCACCAGCTTCCGCCGCCAGCGCATGCGTTTCGGGGCTCCGTCGGAGCACGACGCAGCACGCTGGCTGGACCTCGTGCTCGTGCCGCTGGTCGGGTTCGACGCCGATGGCAACCGGCTCGGCATGGGCGCCGGTTTCTACGACCGGCATTTCTCCTTCCTGCGACATCGCAGCGCCTGGCACCGGCCACTGCTGATCGGGCTCGGCTTCGAGCTGCAGCGCGTGCAGCGGCTTCCCGCCAAGCCGCGCGACGTGCCGTTGTGGGGCGTCGTGACCGAGCGCGGCGTCTATGGCCGCGCCGCAGCCCTGCATTGCGGAAAACCCGCGGAAAACGGCTCGTGAACTACTGGTTGATGAAGTCCGAGCCCGCCACATTCGGCATCGACCATCTGGCGGCCGCGCCGCAACGCAGCGCTGCCTGGGACGGCGTTCGCAACTACCAGTCCCGCAACATGCTGCGCGACGATTTCCGTCGCGGCGATCGCGCATTCTTCTATCACTCGAGCTGCGAGCAGCCGGGCATCTACGGAACGATGCGCGTCGCGCGCGGTGGTCATCCGGATCCGACCGCGTTCGATCCTGATCATCGTCACTACGATGCGGGAAGCGATCGTTCCAATCCGCGCTGGTACCAAGTGAAGGTTCAGCTGCTCTCAAGGTTTGCGCAGCCCGTCACATTGGAGGCGTTGCGCAAGCATGCCGACGGCCCGTTGCGAGGCCTGATCGTGTTGCGTCGTGGCAACCGCCTGTCGATCACTCCGGTCACCGCCGACGAATGGAATTTCATTCATCGACTCGCCGCAGAGCCATCGAAGTAACATGCACGCCGCACGGGGAAACAAGCTGTTTCAGGCGATGCGATATTTTTTCTCCATCGTGATCGAGACGAGATCTCGATTCGTCGATCGCGATTCGAACACCCACGAGTGCGATGCGACTGAGCGATCACATGCGGTGTCGATGCGCGCGAAGTCCATACCCCTTGCTTGCATTCCCGTCAACCATGTATATACTCCGACCTCGGATTAACCCGACATGGAGATCCATCATGGCGACGAAGAA
>CAYZDW010000176.1:0-4148 GCA_964477175.1 uncultured Steroidobacteraceae bacterium
CAATCTCTACGCCGAATGCGGCCGCCGCGAGGTGCCGCTGGTGCTCGCGAGCGCGCGCATCTCGCCGCGCTCGGTCGGGCGTTACCGGCGCCTGGTCCCGTTGTTCCGGCAGGCGCTGTCGCACGGCATCGTCATCGCGGCGCAGAGCGAAACTGACGCGGCGCGCTTCCGCTCGATCGGCGCGGCGTCCGAGCGCACGCACGTGACCGGCAACATCAAGTTCGATTTCCAGCCGCCGCCCGGGATCGAGGAGCGCGGCGCACGATGGCGCGAGCAGAACGCCCCGGGCCGGCCAATCTGGGTCGCCGGGAGCACCCACGAGGGCGAAGAGGACATGATCCTGGACGCGCATGCCCGAATCCTAGAGCGCTTCCCCAATGCGCTGTTGCTGCTTGTACCGCGGCACCCGCAACGCTTCGACTCGGTTCGCGAGCTGCTGAACCGGCGCAGCGAGGTCTACACGAACCGCTCGGGCGGCACGGCAATCCCGCGCGCCACTTCCGTGATGCTGGGCGACACGATGGGCGAGTTGATGATGTTCTATGCCGCGGCCGACGTAGCCTTCGTCGCCGGCAGCCTGGTGCCGATCGGCGGCCACAATCTGCTCGAGCCCGCATCGCTGGGTCGGCCGGTGCTGACCGGGCCCCATAATTTCAACAGCGAGGCAGTCGTACGACTCCTGCTCGAAGCGGGTGCGGCGCGCATCGTCGCAGACAAGAGGCAGCTCGGCGATGCCGTTTCAGGCCTGCTCGGAAATACCGATCAGCGCACCTCCATGGGTGCGGCCGGCCGCGGCGTGCTGGACGCGAACCGCGGCGCGCTGGACCGCCTGCTGCGGCTGGTCGATCCGCTGCTGGACTGACGCGCACGGCCCGGATTGCCTAGAATCGATCAACCGAGGTTTCCGGGACCATCCATTGAACAGGCCCGCCAGGATCAGCAGGAGCCGCACCGCCGAACCCGGGCTGCGCCTCGCCGAGCCGTACTCCGAGGCGGCGCTCACGGCACTCGTGGCCCGCTTCAGGTCGCCATTGCTCTTCATCGACTGCAACGTCATCCGGCGCCAGTACCGCGCGCTAGCGGCGGCCTTGCCGGGCGTGGACCTGCACTACGCGCTGAAGCCGCAGCCCGATGCGACGGTCGTGAAGGTGCTGGCCGGGGAGGGCGCCTGGTTCGACCTCGCGACCAATGGCGAAGTGGATCTCGTCCGCGCGGCGGGTATCGCCCCGGAGCGTTGCATCCACACGCACCCGATCAAGCGCGATACCGACATCCGCAAGGCGCTCGATTACGGCGTGACCACCTTCGTCGTCGACAATCCGGACGAGATCCTCAAATTCGTGCCCTATCGCGACCGCGTGCGGCTCCTGTTGCGTGTGGCCTACCGCAGCCCCGATGCGATGGTGGATCTCTCACGCAAGTTCGGCTGCGATCCGGAGACTGCGATTGCACTCGCCGAGGCCGCGGTGCGCGCGGGCGTCGCCGTCAGCGGACTTTCCTTCCATGTCGGCTCGCAGGTCGGCAGCGCGGATGCGCATGTGCGCGCCATCGGCATCTGCGCCCGGCTGATCGCGGAAGCCGAGAGCCACGGCCTTCCGGGATTCACGGTACTGGATATCGGCGGCGGATTCCCGATCGACTACCTGCAACCGGCACCGACGATCGACGAATTCTGCCGGCCGATCCGCGCGGCGCTCGCGAAGTTGCCGCATGGAATTCGCGTGATTTCCGAGCCCGGACGCTACATCTGCGGCCCGGCGGGTTTCTGCCTGACCACAGTGATGGGGCGCGCGCGCCGCGATGGGCGCTGGTGGTATTACCTCGACGACGGCATGTACGGTTCCTTCAGCGGCCAGCTCTACGATCACTCGCGCTACCCCGTCGAGCCGGTTGCGACACACGCGGGTCCGCGACTGCCCTGTGTGCTGGCCGGGCCGACCTGCGACAGCATCGACGTGATCGCCGAGGACATCCCGATGCCGGAGCTCGCAACCGGCGACCTGCTGCTTGGCCGTCAGATGGGTGCTTACACGAATGCGACGGCCACCGATTTCAACTTCTTTCCGCGCGCGAGCATCCTGGTCGTCAATGGCATGCCACCCGCCGCCTGATCCGGGCTGCGACTGCAGAAGTCGCCGGCGATTCTTGCGAGGCCTGCTCGCGGGCCTGCCGGCGGCCATCGCGGTACCACGCATAGCGAAGGCGATCGAAGGAGTCGTCGAGGAGCGCCGGCTGCACCTGATCAACACGCATACCGGTGAGGAGCTGGAGGCGCGCTTCTTCGTGGATGGGATCTATTGCCACGAGCAGATGGGCAGATTGGACTGGCTGCTGCGCGACCACCGCAGCGGCGACATATTTCCCATCGAATCGCGCCTCTTCGACCTGCTGCACGAACTCGCTTTGGCTGCCGGCCGCGAGCCGCGCTACGAGGTCATCTCCGGTTACCGCTCGCCGACCACGAATGCGATGCTGGCCGCGACTTCCGACGGGGTCTCGTCGAACAGCCTGCACATGGAAGGCCGCGCGATCGACGTGCGCCTCGTGGGCCTGTCGACCATGGCGCTCCGGGACCTGGCGCTCGCGAAGCAGGCCGGCGGGGTCGGTTACTATCCGGAATCGGATTTCGTGCATCTCGATACGGGCCGCGTGCGGAGCTGGTCCGGGTAATCATGACGACAGCCATTCATCGCCGTGTCGATGCGCTGCGCGCGGGCAGCGACCCGACCTTCATCGCGCGCCTGGCCTCGGGCTGGGCCGTCATGGGCGAGCGCCAGGTGTTGCCAGGATACTGCCTGCTGTTGCCCGACCCGGTCGTGCCGGCATTAAATGCGCTTACAGGCGCAGAGCGTGCGCAGTTCCTCGCCGACATGGCGGCGCTCGGCGATGCGGTGCAGAAGGTCACGCGGGCGCTTCGGATCAACTACGCGATTTTCGGTAACCAGGAACCCGCACTGCACGCGCACGTGATCCCTCGCTATCACGACGAGCCGGCCAGGTACGCGACCACGCACCCCTGGGCCTATGACTGGAACGCGGCGCCCGTCTTCGATCCCGAACAGCATCGCGAACTACGCAATGGCATACACGCGGCGCTCGGAGCCTCGACATGACTACACCCACCTGGCTGCGCGCGCGCCTAGGTCACCGCGCCTTCCTGCTGAAGCTCCTGCCGGTGGGTTCGATCGGCGCAGAAATCGGCGTCTTCCGGGGCCGGTTTTCCGAACAGATCCTGCAGGTGGTCCGGCCACGCGAACTGCACCTGATCGACCCCTGGAAGCACGAGAAAGGAGAGGTTTACCGCAAGGCACTATTCGGCGGCAGGTCCCAGGGCGGCCAGGCCGGCATGGATGCCTGCCTCGAGCGGGTCCGTTCGAAGTTCGCGCGCGACATCACGGCGGGCCGGGTCGTCATTCACCGCGGCTTTTCCGACGAAGTCGTCTCGCGCTTTCCGGACCAGTATTTCAACTGGATCTACATCGACGGCAATCACCTCTATGACTTCGTCATGAAGGATCTGGAGCTCGCATTCCGAAAGATCCGGCCAGGTGGCGTGATCTGCGGCGACGATTACATGGATGGCGGCTGGTGGCAGGGCGACGTCAAGAAAGCCGTCGACGAGTTCATCCGCGAGCGGCAGGTCGAGGTGCTCACCATCCGCAACAAGCAATTTGCGCTCCGGCGCTAGCGCCAGTGCTCGGCGACCCAGGGTGTCGGCAGCACCCTGCGGTACCACTTGCCGCTCACACCCTTGATTGCATCCGGCGGATTCGGCTTGCCGTGGAAGGCGATCACGCGCGCGCCGGGCGGGATGCGCGGCGGCAGGAACCAGCCGTTGACGAGGCCGCGCACGCAATGGCGCTTGAAACTCACGCACCAGGGCGCGGGCCAGTAGCCGAGCTTGCCCTGGCGCGCGAGGTAGCCCGTGATGTATTCCTGTTCGTTCCGAACTTCGGCGCGGACGCGCTCGTGGTGCTGGAGGAAATTCGTGAGCGCATCGACGTGGGCGCCGGCCTGGAAGCGGTAGACAGACGTGTTGCCGGTCTCGTCGCGCTTGTCCCATTCCTTGATGACCAGAAACTCGCCGGGCTCCTCGAAAAAGCAGTCCAGGCTGTCCACGATGACGACGTCAAGATCGATAACGAGCG
>CAYZDW010000177.1:0-2958 GCA_964477175.1 uncultured Steroidobacteraceae bacterium
CTCGACCAGGGTCTTGACCTCGTCGGGCAATTCCAGCAATCGCAGCAGATTTGAGACCGCAACTCGGGAGCGGCCCACGGCCTCCGCCGCCTGCTGGTGAGTCAGCTTGAACTCGGTGATCAGGCGCGACAATGCCACCGCCTCCTCGAGCGGATTGAGGTTTTCGCGCTGGATGTTCTCGATCAGCGCCATCGCGACCGCGGTTTCGTCATCCACGCGGCGCACGATGGCCGGCACATCGGCGAGCCCCGCCATCTGCGCCGCGCGCCAGCGCCGCTCGCCGGCAATGATCTCGTAGCGCTGCGGCTCACCCGCCGAATGCGACCCGGCCGGACGCACGATGATCGGCTGGACGACGCCCTGTGCGCGGATCGAATCCGCGAGTTCGGCGAGCGATTCCTCGCGCATGTCGAGCCGTGGCTGGTAACGACCCTTCTGCAGCAGGTCCACGGGCATGTGCGTCAATTGCTCCCGCGGTGCTGCCGCCGCGGTCGCCAGCGGACGTGGCGCGCCCTGCCCGAGCAGCGCCTCGAGCCCACGCCCCAGCCCTCGTTTCTTGTCAGTCATCGGCGTCCCCGGTGTCATGACCAGCGAGTGTAGCGACCCGCGCTGCGTTCATCCAACAGCAACCAACTACTTGTTTCTATTGATCTTACTCGTCGGAGCGACGGATCATCTCGCCGGCACGGGCGAGATAAGCGAGCGCGCCGCGCGAGTCCTTGTCGTGGAACATCGCCGGCACGCCGAAGCTCGGCGCCTCGGCGAGACGCACGTTGCGCGGAATGATGGTGCGGAACACGCGATCGCCGAAATGCTGGATCAGTTGCGCAGCGACGTCGTTGGACAGGTTGTTGCGCGGGTCGAACATGGTTCGCAGGATGCCCTCGATGCGCAGGCGCGGATTGATCGAGTCGCGGATCTGCTCGATGGTGCCGACGAGGCCGGAAAGCCCTTCCAACGCGTAGTACTCGCATTGCATCGGGATCAGCACGGAGTCCGCCGCGGTCAGCGCGTTCACCGTCAGGATGTTGAGCGCGGGTGGGCAGTCGATGAATATCAAGTCGTAGCGGTCGCGGATCGGCGCAAGCGCCTGCTCGAGCCGGTGTTCGCGACCGGATGGCGTCACGAGCAATCGCACTTCCGCGGCCGTGAGGTCCTGGTTGGCCGGCAGCAGATCGAATCCGCCCGGGTCGATCGTGACGATCGCGTCGGAAGCAGCGCAGTCACCCAGCAACACCTCGGTCGAGGAGCGTTCCAGCAACCGCTTGTCCACGCCGCAACCCATCGTGGCATTGCCTTTCGGATCGAGGTCCACGAGCAGCACGCGGCGGCGCGTCACCGCGAGCGACGCGGCGAGGTTCACGGCCGTCGTCGTCTTGCCGACGCCGCCTTTCTGGTTCGCCACCGCGATGTAGCGCTTCATGAAGTCAGGCCCTCCCGAGCTCCACGATACAACGCTCGGCGGCGAGACCGGGAATCCGAATGTCATGCACGGCGACGGCTCGCCAGCGCGCCGGCAGTTCCGACATTTCAGATTCGGGGCGGCGGCCTTTCATGGCGAGCATCCGGCCGTCGCGCGCGCAGAGATGCCCCGCCACGCGCACGAAATCAGCCAGTTTGCCGAGCGCGCGAGCGATGATGCAGTCGAAGGGCGTGGAGGCTCGCCAGGACTCGGCGCGCGCTTGCACGACCTCGACATTCACAAGTCCCAGCGCCTCGGCTGCGTGCCGGACGAAGCGTGCCTTCTTGCCGGTCGCCTCGATCAGCGCGAATTGGCGCTGTGGGTTGATCGCCGCGAGTGGCAGGCCCGGGAATCCGGCCCCGGTGCCGACATCGGCGATGCGCGCGCCACGCAGGTAGGGCTGCAGTGACAGCGAATCGAGCAGATGCTTGCGGACCATGTCGGTGGGCTCGGTGATCGCGGTCAAATTGAATCGCTCATTCCAGTCGCGAAGTTCGACGATCAAATGGAGCAGCGCCGCCGCCTGTGCCGGCGCCAGCGCGATGCCGAGCTCTTGCGCGCCCGCGACCAGTGTTTTTTCCAGCGTGTCGGCCGGCACGTCAGGCGATCTTTACGACCGTGCGCCCGAGCACGCGGCCCTTCAGGTAATCGTCGAAGGCGCCCGGCAGTTCGTCGAAGCCGATGGTCCGGGTGACCAGCCGGTCGAAGTGGCGCGGCCGCAGGTCGGATGCGAGGCGCCGCCAGACGTCGAGCCGCAGGTCACGCGGCGTCGCGGAGGAATTGATGCCCAGCAGGTTGATGCCGCGCAGGATGAAGGGTAGCACCGTCGTCTCGAGCTTCGGGCTGCCGGCGAGACCGATGCTCGCGATGTTGCCCCAGAAATCCACCGTGCGCGTGAGCCAGGTCAGAAGCTCGCCGCCGACATTGTCGATGGCCCCGGCCCAACGCACGGCTTCCATCGGCCTGCTGCCCAGATCGATCTCCTGGCGGCGCAGGATCCGTGCTGCGCCCAGCGCGCGGAGATAGTCGTCCGCTTCCGGCTTGCCGCTGACCGCGACGACTTCGTAGCCGCGACCCGCGAGCAGGTCCACCGCGATCGAGCCCACCCCGCCGCTTGCGCCGGTCACGACGATGGGGCCCTTTGCGGGCACCTGGCCATTGTGTTCCATGCGATGGATCGCGAGTGCAGCCGTGAATCCCGCGGTGCCGATCGCCATGGCCTGGAACAGGTCGATACCGTCCGGCAAACGAATCACCGAATCGCCCGCGACGCGTGCGTATTCGGCGTAGCCGCCATCGACGTTCTCGCTGAGACCGCAGCCGGTGACCAGCGCCGCCTGGCCCGGCTCGTAGCGCTGATCTGTCGAACTCACGACTTCGCCGGACAGGTCGATACCGCCATTCAACGGAGAGCGGCGCAGGATCTTGCCCGCGCCGGTCGCCGCGAGCGCGTCCTTGTAGTTGATGCTCGAGTAGCGCACGCGAATCAGGACGTC
>CAYZDW010000178.1:0-6146 GCA_964477175.1 uncultured Steroidobacteraceae bacterium
GTCGGCATGCTCGGCGGCATGGCGGCCGCCCGCGACGGCAGGTTGCTCTCGATGGGAAGCATCGTGCTGGCGCTGCCGACGCGATGGAAGCCTGCGATCGAGGCCTACACTGGTCTGGTCGGCACCACGGTTTCCGCACTCCTGACATTTGGGGCCTGGCAATTCGTCTCGCAAGAGGCCGCGTCGTCGAGTTCACTTGCTTTCGGCGTGCCGCGGATCGTGCTGCAGGCTGCGATGCCGCTGGGATTCGCCTTCATCACGCTGCGGCTGGCCCGTCGCGCGGCAAGCAAAAACGCCGTGCGCGTGGCAGTGCTCGTTGTGGCCGTGGCCCTGACCGCGGCGGTGGCGCAGCTCGAGGGCGGGCTTCTGGCGCTGCGCACTCCACTGCTGGTCGCGCTCGCTATTGCCATCCTGTTCGGCGCTCCGCTCTTCGTCGGCCTCGCGGGTATCGCGTTGATCTATTTCATCAGCACGGGAGATCCGATCGCGTCCGTGCCGCTCGACCACTATGACCAGGTCACCAATCCGCTGCTCGCAACGCTGCCATTGTTCACGCTGGCCGGCTACATCGTTACCGCGAGCGGCGCGGCGCGGCGCCTGGTGCGCTTGCTGCGGGCCTGGACCGGGCACCTGCGCGGCGGCCCGGCCGTGGTCACGGTATTCGCCTGCGCATTCTTTACGGCATTCACGGGCGGCTCCGGCATCACGATCCTGGCGCTCGGCGGCCTGTTGATGCCCATTCTCCTGTCGTCACGCTACAACGATCGCGCGGCGCTTGGGCTCGTGACTGGCGCCGGGTCGCTCGGCGTGCTGTTCGCGCCCTGCCTGCCGTTGATCCTGTATTCAATCGTCGCCCAGGTTTCCATCGAGAAGATGTTCCTGGGCGGCGCCTTGCCGGGGCTCCTGATGGTTTTTCTCGCCTGCGCCTTGGGCATCGCAATGTCGCCCCGCGTGAAAGTGCGTCCGCGCTTCAGCTGGCGGCGCGCCGTCGTCACGACCTGGCGCGCGAAATGGGATCTCATGCTGCCGGTCGTGCCGTTGGTCCTGATCTTTGGTGGCTTCGTGCTGCCAGTGCCCGCTGCCGCAATCACGGCCGCCTATGCGCTCCTGGTCGCCGCCCTCATCAATCGCGACCTGCCTCGCGGCGAAAAGCTCGTGGAGGTCATGTGCGAGTGCGGACTCCTCGTGGGCAGCGTGCTGCTGATTCTCGGTACGGCAATGGGCCTGACCAACCTGCTGATCACCGAGCACGTCCCGGACCGGCTCACCGTCTGGATCGGGGATGCCATCGATTCGCGCTGGGTTTTCCTGCTGATGCTGAACCTGGTCATGGTCGTGCTCGGCTGCCTGATCGAGATTTTCTCGGCCATCATCGTGGTCGCGCCACTCATCGTGCCCGTGGCCCTGGCGTTTGACGTCAACCCGGTGCATCTCGGCGTGATCATGCTGGCCAGTCTCGAGCTGGGCTACCTGATGCCGCCGATTGGCCTGAACCTCCTGATGTCGGCGTTGCGCTTCGGGCGTCCGATGCTCGAGGTCGCGCGCGCGACCCTACCGATGCTCATCGTGCTCGCGATCGGGGTCGCCCTGATCACGGCTTTCCCGCAAATGACGCTGGCCCTGCCGAGATGGCTCCTGTGATCGGCGGGGCGCTAGCGCTCGATCGCCTCGACGAGCACGCCGGCTGCGCGCTCGCATTCCGTGCGCGACACGTCGAGGTGCGTGACTGCGCGCACCGTGCGCGGCCCAAAGGCGTAGACGAGCACGCCGCGCTCGCGCGCGCGGCTGACGACGATAGGCCCGTCCGGCGCCCCGGCGCTGAGGCCAAAGACGATGATGTTGGTCTCGACCGTGTCCGGTTCCAGCACGACGCGCCGGCACTGCGCCAGCCGTGCTGCGATCAGGTGCGCGTTCGCGTGGTCTTCGGCGAGGCGCCCGAGATGGTGGTCGAGCGCGTACAGGCCTGCCGCCGCGAAGATGCCGACCTGGCGCATCGCGCCGCCGGACATGCGTCGGTAACGGACGGACGCCTGGATCTGTTCGCGCGACCCGGCTAGCAGTGAGCCGCCGGGCGCGCCGAGGCCTTTCGACAGGGCCACCGACACGAGTCCGAATGGCGCGGCCAGTTCGGACACCGGCCGGCCCAGCGCGACGGCGGCGTTCCACAAGCGCGCGCCGTCAAGATAGGTCGCGACGCCGTGTTGCGCCGCCGCTGCGCAGATGCGTTCGGCTTCCTGCTGGGGAAAGATCACGCCGCCTGCGCGGTTGTGCGTGTTTTCAATCTCGACGAGAGTCGTCGGCGGATAAATCAGGTGGCCGCGCGGCTTGAGCGCAGCGAGGAAATCATCGGCCGTGAAGACGCCGCGAGTTCCGATCGCGGTGAACTGGACGCCGGCGTTCGCCGCCGAGCCGCCGGTCTCATGCCAAACGGCATGGCTGCCGTCGCTGACGATGACGTCGTCGCCTGGGCGGGTCAGCAGGCGTAGCGCGACCTGATTGGCCATCGTGCCGGTCGGCAGCCAGAGCGCGGCTTGCTTGCCGAGGAGCGCCGCGATGCGCTCCTGCAACTCGATGATCGTGGGGTCCTCGCCGAACTGGTCGTCACCGACGGCCGCGCCCGCCATCGCCGCGCGCATGGCGGCGGTCGGCTTCGTGACCGTGTCCGACCGCAGGTCGATCGCGGTGCCACTCATTCTGCGAGCTTTGCGCCATCCCAGGGGCAATGGGTCCAGCTGATATGCGCGGGCTTGCCATTCGCGCACAGGCGCGGCATGTGCAACGTATCGAGCGGCAATTCGATGCGGTGCTGCGACCGGACCACGCCGTCGCGGCCGCTCATCGCGACCTCGATGGCTCCCTGCACGTAAGGCGAAACGCGCCTTGCGCCGTCCTCCTGGTCCGAATAAACATAGTAGCTGATGTTCTGGCCCAGGGCCCCCAGGGCCTGCGACATGATCGGCTTCAATACGCCGATCATGGCCGCCATTTGCGGCGGCAACTCGGCCAGCGGTTCCAGCGCTTCCGTCGCGCCGGAAGCGGCCCGGTAGATCGCCTGCGGCTTTACGTCGAAGTAATCGAAAGCGCCTAGCGGCGAGACGTCCGCCTGAACCGTGATGATGATGAAGGTTGAATCGATCGCGGAAATCAGGGCATCGCGCTGCGCAGGATTGACCGAAGGGCCACTCATCGCCACCTGCCAGAACTCGACTGGCACGTACCAGACCAGGTCCAGGCGGTGCGGCGTCGAAACCGGCGATTGCGTCTCGCGTATCAGCGCATCGATGGACACTTCGCTGGTCGCCCTGCGCTCCGCGGTGGCGGCGGGCCACGCGGCCGTCATGGCACAGGCTGCGGCGAAGATTGCAATGACGATACGCATGAATCGCTCCTATCGCTGGTCCAGGCCGGTGTCCATGTGCACCGCGCTTTTCAGCATCGCAAAGGCTTCTTCGACGACGGCGTCCTGGCCGTCGTTGGTCAGGATCGTGAACGTGATGGTCAGGTCGCCAACCTGTAGCGCACCCTCGTTCATGTACTTGAATTCTTCAGGTTGCGACGCCCGGTCCGTCGCGGCGAAGTAGAAACCGACCCCGCTCGCACCCTGCAGACGGCGAATCTCGAGGTTCTCCTCGGCGGCCTGGTCGCGCATCCGTTCCGCCGTGCTGCGCACCCGCGCGCGCAGCGTCTCCGCATCCGGGACGGATTCATCCGGCTGGTCCACCCATTCCGGCGTGATGAATATTTCGAATGGCGCGCCCTCCCTGGGGCGCAGCTGGATGGTCGGCGGCCCGCCGTCCGAAGGCTGGTCCACCGTCTCTTCCCAGGCCGGCGGCACGACGAGCTCGAGGCTGTCCAGGTTCGGCAGCTCGAAGCGGCGAGCCTCTTTCTCCTGGGCCCGGCCGTCCGGCTGCGTGGCAAGCCAGGCCACGATCAGCGCGATGGCGGTCACCAGGCGGTTCATGGACGGTGTCTCCGAGAAGCAAAAAGGGGCCAGCGATGCCGGCCCCTCCTGTGGTGTCTTCCTGCCGGCCCGTGGCTGGGGCCGCAAGGCGCGCTAGATCGCCGGCTACGGTCCGCCAGACACGAATCCGACTTTTTGCAACCCGCCGCGCTGCAGGGTAAACAGCACATTGGCGACGTAGACGTATTGCGCGCGCCGGTGCGCGTCCACGTGGATCTCCGGCTGCGGGTCCTTGGCGTTTTCGACCGCGACGTAGTCCCGGAACGTGGCGGGATCGACGAGCGTCCCGTTCCAGAGGATCGTGCCGTCGAACTCGACGTAGATCTTGACGACCTCCGGCGGGTCGATCGGGGCGTTCGGATTGTCGCGCGGCAGATCGATCTTGACAGCATGCGTCATCACCGGGATCGTGATGATGAAGATGATCAACAGTACGAGCATGATATCCACGAGCGGAATGACATTCGGCTCGACCATCGGATCCGCGCTGTCGCCCTTGACCGAAACTGCCATGAATGCCCCCCCGCCGTTGGACCCGAGTTTGCCCGTCATCCCGGCAGGGCGCAACCAGCCTGCGGGGCCGGGCTCCGGTAACATCGGGCCGGTGAGCCGGCAGGGTCCGGTATCCTGCTTTGCGTGGCTGCGGGCCGCGGCCGGGGCCGGACCGGGCGACATCGGTGTTATCCTTTTCGAAAAACGCGCCTGGAGCGCGAAAGGGCGGGGGAATCGATGACCAGAGCCACCGGTGACATACGAAACATTGCCCTGGTCGGCCATGCCGGGGCGGGAAAAACCCTGCTGGCCGAGGCACTGCTGTTCGGTGCCGGCGCGATCCGCGCCAAGGGGAGTCTAGTGCGCGGTACCACGGTCTGCGACCACGATCCGCAGGCACGCCGGCTGCTTCATTCCATCGATTCCACGATTTGCTGGCTGGAGACCGGCGGCGCGCACGTCAACCTGATCGACACCGCTGGCTATCCGGACTTCATCGGCCGCACGTTGCCAGTGCTGGAGGCGGTGGAGACCGCGGCGGTCGTCGTCAGCGCGGTTGCCGGCGTCGAACCGATGACCCAGCGCATGATGGACGTCGCGCGCGAGCGCGGGCTTTCCCGGGTCGTCATCGTCAACAAGATCGACGCGCGCGATGCGAACTCGGAAGCGACTCTCGAGGAGATTCGCGAGCAGTTCGGCAAGGAATGCCTGCCGCTCAACTTGCCCGCGGGGGGCGGCACGAAGGTCGTCGACTGCTTTTTCCATAATGACGGCGAGGCCGCCGACTTTTCGTCCGCGAAAGCCGCCCATACCGAGATCATCGACCAGGTCGTCGAGGTGGACGACGAACTCATGGCCCTGTACCTCGAGCAGGGCGAAGAGTTGCAGCCGGAGCAGCTGCATGATCCCTTCGAGAAGGCCCTGCGCGAGGGCCACCTGATCCCGGTGTGTTTCGTCTCGGCCGAAACCGGCGCCGGCATCCCGGAACTGCTCGAAATCCTGGCGCGCCTGATGCCGAATCCTGCGGAGGGCAACCCACCCCCATTCCTGAAAGGCGAAGGCGAGAGCGCGGAACGCGTGCCGATCGTGCCGGATCCCGCACGCCACGCGATCACGCATGTCTTCAAGATCATCCTGGACCCCTTCGTCGGCAAGCTCGGCCTGTTCCGCGTCCACCAGGGATCGATCAGGAGCGGCGCGCAGCTTTTTGTCGGCGACGCGCGGAAGCCCGTAAAGCTCGCGCATCTGTTCCGGATGCAGGGCAAGGAGCACAGCGAGATTCCGCTCGCGGTGCCGGGCGACATCTGCGCGGTGGCGAAGCTCGACGAGCTGCATTTCGACGCCGTGCTTCACGACTCCCACGACGAGGACAACTTCCACCTGAAATCGCTGGTGTTTCCGCCGGCGATGCTGGGCCTCGCGATCGAGCCCGAACGCCGTGGCGACGAGCACAAGCTGGCGGAGGCTCTGCACAAGCTGGCCATCGAGGACCCCTGCGTGCGCGTCGAGCACGTAGGCTCGCTGAACGAGACCGTGCTCTACGGCATGGGCGACCTGCACCTGCGCGTCATGATCGAGCGCATGACCGAGCGCTACGGCGTCGCGGTCAGGACCCGCCCACCCAGCATTCCCTATCGCGAGACGATCACGCGGCCGGCCGACGGGCACCACCGCCACAAGAAGCAGACCGGCG
>CAYZDW010000179.1:0-3061 GCA_964477175.1 uncultured Steroidobacteraceae bacterium
CGTTCACCGTTGGCAAGCGAAACGGCGGCGACCGGCACGAGTTCCATCGCAAGCGCGCCGGGCCAGTCAAATCCGGCGCCGTGTACCACGACGACATCGACCTCGTCGAGTCGGGTCCGCGGCTCGCGCAATGGGCCTGCCGGCAGCAATCGGCCGTTGCCGAGGCCTCGGACGCCATCGACAACCGCAATCTCGAAATTCCTGTCCAGGGCATAGTGCTGCAGGCCATCGTCGCACAGGATCACGTCGCAATCCGGCTCCAGCAGGCGCACGGCTGCGGCCCGGCGGCTTGCGATGGCCACCGGTACCCGCAGACGCCTGTGCAACAGAATGGCCTCGTCGCCGGCCGACGACGCATCATCAAGCTCGCTGATCAGCCGGGCTGGCCCACCGGCACCGCGATAGCCGCGACTCGCGACACCGACGCGCAGGCCGCGCGCCGCCAGCTCAGCGGCGAGCCAGATGACGAGCGGCGTCTTGCCCGTGCCGCCGACAGTCAGGTTGCCGACGACGACTACGGGTCGCCGCGCGCGATAACGCCGCAGCAGGCCGTGCCGGTACGCCTGACGTCGCAGGACGACCAGGCCGGCGAACAGCCAGGCAAACGGTTGCAGCCACCGGCCGCATTGACCACCGCCGTACCAGGTCTCGAGCAGCCAGTCGTGCATCGGAGGGTTTCGATGTCTAGACGTTGAACTGCATCCGGTGCAGCGCCGCGTAGACGCCACTCGCGGCGAGCAGCTCGGCGTGGGTGCCAGACTCTACGATGCGGCCCTCGTCCAGCACGACGATCCGGTCGGCGTTCTCGATGGTCGACAGCCGGTGGGCGATGACGAGTGTCGTGCGATTCCGCAGCAGTGCGCTGAGGGCATCCTGCACCGCCCTTTCCGACTCCGAATCGAGCGCCGACATCGCTTCGTCGAGGATCAGCACCGGCGCATTTTTGAGCAAGGCCCTCGCGATCGCGACGCGCTGACGCTGGCCGCCGGACAACAGCGCACCGCGCTCCCCGACCGCCGTGTCCAGGCCGTCGGGCAGCTCGCGCGCGAATTCCAGCACATGCGCGGCACGCGCCGCCTGCTCGACCGCCGCGGCATCCGCGCCGGGAGCGCTGAAGGCGATGTTATTGCGGATAGTGTCATCGACCAGCATCACGTCCTGGCTCACAAGCGAGAGCTGGTTGCGCAGATCGTGCAGGCGATAGTCGCGCAGCCCGACGCCATCCAGCAGCACCTGGCCAGACTCGGGGTCGTAGAACCTCGGCAGCAGGCTGACCAACGTCGATTTCCCGCTGCCGGAGCGCCCCACGATTGCGACCGTTGCGCCGGGCGCCACCTTGAAGCTGATGTCGCGCAGCACCCGGCCCTTGTCCGCGTCGTAGGTGAAGTTGACGCCGCGGAACTCGATTTCGCCGCGCGCACGGTCGATATGACGGAACCCGCCCTGATCCTCGGCTGCGGTGTCGAGAATCTCGAACACGCTCTGGCCGGCGGCGATGCCCTGCTGCAGCGGCCCGACCACGCTGACGAGGCGGCGCATTGGCGCCGTGATCAGGAGGAGCGCCGTCAAAAACGACGTGAATTCGCCGACCGACATGCCCTGCGCGAGCACGTCGCGCATCGCAACGTACATGACGGCTGCCAGACCGAGAGCCGCGATGATCTGAACCACCGGGTGGGAAAGCGCCTTGACGGTCACGAGCTTCATGAAGCTCGCCCGATTGCGCTCGTTGACCTGTTCGAAGGCAGCCTGCTGCTGCGGCTGCGCATTGAAGACCTTGATCATCCGGTGGCCCTCGAGCACCTCCTTGACGACGCGCGTGACGTCCCCCATCGAGGCCTGGATCCGCGTGCTGTAGCGGCGGAACAGGCGGCTCGTGACGCGCATCAGGCCGACGATCAACGGCGCCACCGCCAGCGCGAAAGCGCTCAGGCGCCAGTTCATGTAAAACAGCCAGCCGAGCAGGCCCGCAATCGTCAGCGTGTCCCGGATCAGCGAGGTCACCGCCGTGGTGGCGGCTTCCGCGACCAGCTCGATGTTGTAGGTCAGGCGCGAAAGCAGATGCGCGACGCCGTTGCGGTCGAAGTACGCTGCAGGCAGCCGAAGATAGTGCGCGAAGATGTCGCGCCGCATGGCCTTGATGACGTGGCGGCCCACCCATCCGGGCGCATAGACCGCCAGGTAGTCGCCGATGCCGCGGGTCGTGAACAGCACGATGATGCCGGCCGGCACGAGCAGCAGTACCCGGCTGTCGCGCTCGACGAAGGCGCCGTCCAGGAACTTCTTGACGAGCCACGCAAGGCCCGTGTCGACGGACGCGAACAGCACCATGCCGACGACACCCAGCAGGAACATGGGCCAATGCGGGCGCGCATAGGCCAGCAGGCGCAGGTAGATCCTGAGGCCGCTGGCTGTCAGCGGCGGCAGGTCGCGGTCACTCTTCCGCTTGCTGGCTGACGGTTGCAATGTTGACCTGGGTGAAGCCGAGACGGGCCGCCACGTCCATCGCGGTCACGACGGACTGGTGCGTCGCGTGCGCATCGGCGCGGATCGTGACCGGGCGGCTGGCCGCGCCGCCGGCGACTTTCTGCAAGGCGGCGCGCAGCGTCTCGCGGGAATTGTTGAGTAGCGCGCGCTCGTTGACGCGGTAGCTGCCTTGTGCCGTGATCGTGATGACAATCGGTTCCACGGTCACGTTGGTCGGCGCGGTGCTTGCCGCCGGAAGCTCGACGCGCAGCCGGCCTTCCTTCACGAATGTGGTCGCCAGCATGAAGAAGATGACGAGCAGCAGCACGACGTCGATCAGCGACGTCATGTTCAACTCGGGGTCCTCGCGGCGAGCGGGGCTGAGCCTCATGAAGCCGCTTCACGCCGCCGCTCGGCGGCCTGCGAGTGTGCCCCCATGCGGTCGAAGGCCTGTACGAGCTTGGTCGCCTCTTTCTCCATGTCGATGACCAGGGCGTCCACCAGGCCGCGCAGGTAGCGATAGGCAAACAACGCCGGAATCGCGACCATCAGGCCCGCCGCGGTCGTGATCAGCGCCTCGCCGATGCCGCCCGAC
>CAYZDW010000180.1:0-3797 GCA_964477175.1 uncultured Steroidobacteraceae bacterium
TCCTCGCCGACGTAGCCCGCCTCGGTCAGCGTGGTCGCGTCGGCGATCGTGAACGGCACGTTGAGCAGCCGCGCCAGCGTTTCCGCCAGCAGCGTCTTGCCGCAGCCGGTCGGGCCGATCAGCAGGATGTTGCTCTTGGAGAGCTCGACCTCGTCTTTGTCGGCGCGGTGGCGCTTGTCGCCCGGCTTCGCCTGCAGGCGCTTGTAATGGTTGTAGACGGCGACCGCGAGGATCTTCTTGGCGCGGTCCTGGCCGATCACGTATTCGTCGAGGACCTTGCGGATCTCGTGCGGCTTGGGCAGGCGGTCCCGGGACCGCTCCTGCTTCTCCTCGAGCTCCTCGCGGATGATGTCGTTGCAGAGCTCGACGCACTCGTCGCAGACGAACACCGACGGGCCGGCGATCAGCTTGCGCACCTCGTGCTGGCTCTTGCCGCAGAACGAGCAGTACAGGAGCTTGCCGTCGTCTTGCTTGGCCCGCGTTTCATCGACCATGCCGTGGCCCCTCTTTAGGCCGGCCGGCGCCGGCAAGCCTTTTATAGCATGCCGAATCCGGCGTGGTAAAACCCTTTTTACCTCAGACAGTTACCGGCGCTACCTAGCGCGGTATCTCACTTACCGGCCTATGGTCGGCAACTGGCCGCGCTTTTCGAGGACCCCGTCCACAATTCCATAATCGCGGGCCTGTTCGCCGCTCATGAAGTTGTCGCGGTCGGTGTCCTGGCGGATCTTGTCGATCGCCTGGCCGCTATGGACCGAAAAGATCTTGTTGATGCGATCCCGGGCATCCAGGATTTCCCGGGTGTGGATCTCGATGTCCGTCGCCTGGCCCTGGAAGCCGCCCAATGGCTGGTGAATCATGATGCGCGAATTCGGCAGCGCATAGCGCTTGCCCTTGGCGCCGGCCGCCAGCAGCACCGCGCCCATGCTCGCCGCCTGGCCCACGCAGATCGTGCTGACATCGGGCTTGATGAACTGCATCGTGTCGTAGATCGCGAGCCCCGCCGACACCGCGCCGCCGGGCGAATTGATGTACAGGTGAATGTCCTTGTCGGGGTTCTCGGACTCCAGGTACAGGAGCTGCGCCACGACCAGATTCGCCATCTGGTCCTCGACGCCGCCGACGATGAACACGACGCGCTCCTTCAGGAGTCGCGAGTAGATGTCGTAGGCGCGTTCGCCGCGGGCGGTCTGTTCGACCACCATCGGCACCAGATTGAGGGCTTGGGTCTCGATGCTGCTAGTCACTGCTTCACCTCATCCCTCGGACGCCGGGTCGGCCCCGAAGTTCATGATCTCCCTGAAGCTGCTCGGCTGATTCGTGACCTCGGCCGCACCGATCACGTGAGTCACGACCTGGTCCTCCAGAACCGCCATCTGCAACTGGCGCATGGCGCCGTCGCTCTGCAAATACTGCTGGCGCGCCGCCTCCGGATCCGCGAATCCCGACACGATTTCGTCGAGCCGGGCCTGTACCCGGGCGGCATCTGGCTGGATACCGGCCTTGCGTATCACTTCGTTCAGGATCAGGCCGAGCGCCACGCGCCTCCTGGCGGTGGGCTCGAACGGCTCGCGCGGCGGCAGCTGGCGGGCATTGCGGGCGCCCATCCTGCGCAACATGTCCATCTGCATGTCGCGTATCTCAGCCTCGACGAGTGTCTTCGGCACCGCGATCGGGTTCGCCGCCAGGAGCTGCTCCATCACCTGCGACTTGAGCCGAGCCTGGACGGCCTGGGCGAGTTCGCGCTCCATGTTCTCGCGAACCTCGGACCTGAGTGTCTCGACCCCGCCTTCGCTCACACCGAAAGCTTCGCAGAATGCGGCATCCACCTCGGGCAGTTTCGGCTCCTCGACCTTGTGCACCGTCGCCGTAAATCGCGCGGTCTTGCCGGCGATCTTGCTGACCTGGTACTCGTCGGGGAATCGCAAGTCGAACTCGCGCGTCTCGCCAGGGCCCGCGCCGCGCACGCCGTTCTCGAAATCCGGCAGCAGGCGATTGCTGCCGAGCGTCACCACCAGACCTTCACTGTGGCCGCCTTCGAACGGCTCGCCGTCGAGCCGGCCATCGAAGTCAATTGTGACGCGATCGCCATTGCTGCAACCGCGTTCGACCGTCAGGTAATCCGGCTTCTGCTGCCGCAGGCTTTCGATCATCGTGTCGAGATCGCCGTCAGTGACGGCGGCCTGCGGCCGGGTCAGACGCAGGGAGTCGAGGCCGCGCAGGTCGAACTGCGGAAAAATCTCGAAGGTCGCGGTGTAGCGCAGGTCGCCGGCCTTGGCGGTGTCCTGCGGTTCGATCCGCGGACCACCCGCTGGCACCAGCTTCTCCTGGCGCACGGCCTCGGCGAAGGTCTCGCGGATCAGGTCGGATACGACTTCTTCCTGGACCTGCGGCCCGTAATGCTTGCGCACGACGTGGATCGGCGCCTTGCCAGGGCGAAAGCCCTTGATGCGCACCGTGCGGCTGACCTTGAGCAGGCGCGCGTCGACCTGCTGTTTGATGCGATTCGCCGGAACCGACACCTGCATGCGGCGTTCCAGGCCCGAGAGCGACTCCACTGAAACCATCATCTGTCCGTCAACCTCATGGTGCGAAAGGAGAGACTCGAACTCTCACGGGTTACCCCACCGGAACCTAAATCCGGCGCGTCTGCCAATTCCGCCACTTTCGCATCTGGAACCGGCCCTGATCGCAATCCCGCGCTGTTATCCAGCCAATAAGTATAGCGTATGGTCAGCGAGCTCCCCGACGCCGCCGCACCCAGGCCGTGCGGCAAGCGGCGATCAGGCTGGGCAATATGAAGGCAGTAACAACAACGATGCTGGGCCCCAGGCGTCCCGCGGTGATGCCGGCGTAGGTGCCGAGATAAATGAAAGCAATCGTGACCGCCGCGGCAAGGATCGCGCCGATCTTCAATGCCGCGAGCGCCGACTCGAGCGGCGTCGGGTCGTCATCGGCGGTGGGTCCGCCAGGCCAGTGATAGGTAGGCTCGGGTATCGGGCGACGTGGCTCCATCGGCCCCTCCGGCCTGAGATTTGGTGGGCCATGTAGGACTCGAACCTACAACCTACGGATTAAGAGTCCGGAGCTCTACCAATTGAGCTAATGGCCCGAAACTACTGGGGCGAGCGACGGGATTCGAACCCGCGACGGCCGGAATCACAATCCGGGGCTCTACCAGCTGAGCTACGCCCGCCATTGTCCATCGCAAGCCGGGGACCAGAATAACTGGCGCGCCCGGCAGGACTCGAACCTGCAACCGCCGGCTTAGAAGGCCGGTGCTCTATCCGATTGAGCTACGGGCGCCAGAATCCTGCCCGAGGCGCCGCCAGTTCAATGGTCGGGGCAGAGGGATTTGAACCCCCGACCCTCTGCTCCCAAAGCAGATGCGCTACCAGACTGCGCCATGCCCCGCCAGACGGCCTGTCGGTTGCGACCGCGCCGGCCTTGCGGCCTGCGCGCGGGCCCGCATCTTACGGAGGCATCCAGCCCCCGTCAATTTGATCGCGCGCCTGGCACGGCCTTTCGCAGCGACGCCGCAACCAGTTGTTCTTTTTGAGCCACAGTAGTAATCACACCATGAACTGGTGTAGATTCTGAGCCATTCAGTCGCGCCGCGATTGTCGTTTTTCAGCACATAGGGGATCGAACGATGAACACGCGAACACCGCTTGCCCGGGCGATCAGGCTTGCGATCGGGGGAGCTGTCGGATTGACAGCGACGCTGGCAGCGCCGCTTGCGATGGCGCAGGACGAAACGATTTATGTCGTAGGATCGCGTATCGGGCGCGATGCCG
>CAYZDW010000181.1:0-5678 GCA_964477175.1 uncultured Steroidobacteraceae bacterium
TAGCTGACCCCGAACGCGCGAGCGCCGCCCGTCGCGCCGCCACCGGGCGGTCGCGAGCCGCCGCCAAACAGGGATCGCAGCTTCTTCTGGATTCCGCGCACGACCTCGTCGAGATCTGGCGGGCCCTGGTCCGGCCGGCGCTGCCAGGGATTCTGATTCTTGCCGGGATCATTCCAGCCCATGTCGTGCGCTCACTTTCGGGAACTGCATCAGGCCGCGGACGATGCGGTCTCGTGCAGGAATTCTACGAAGCCACCGGCGGGCAGACAAGGCGAAACCGCGCGCAGGAAATCGACCCCGGCCTGGCGGCACAGCGCCTCGAGCTCTTGATGCGACGCCTCGACGATGATACTCCAGCCGCCCACGTCGACAGCCGACTCGCCGCGCACCAGGCCGAGATCGAAGAGCCGTGCGCGCAGCCGGCCCTGCGCCGGCGGCAGCAGAACGCGAAGGCGCATCGCCGACTGCCCGAAAATCTCCTGCAGGCTGTCGCGCAGCAATGCGAGCCCCGCGCCCTGCGCCGCGGAGAGCCAGACCGAGGATGGGCGGCCCTGCGAGTCGCGCACCAGTTCGGCGGCCCGGTCGAGACGATCGATCTTGTTCAGTATTCGCAACTGTGGGATCGAACCGGCGCCGATGCCCGCGAGCACCTCGTCGACCTGCGCGATTCGGCGGTCGTACTCGGGATCGGAAGCGTCGACGACATGCAGCAGCAGGTCGGCGTCCCTCGTCTCCATCAGCGTGGAGCGGAAAGCGGCCACCAATTCGTGTGGCAGGTCGCGCACGAATCCCACCGTGTCGGCGACGACCAGGTCCGGCGTATGCGGCAGCAGCAAGCGGCGCACTGTCGGATCGAGGGTCGCGAACAACTGGTCGGCAACGAAAGCGTCGCTGCCGGTCAGCGACCTGAACAGCGTGGACTTGCCGGCATTCGTGTAGCCGACGATGGCGATCGACGGCACCGGCACGCGCTTGCGCACCGAGCGGCCGGTGTCGCGGCGGCGCGCCAGTTTCTCGAGCTTTGCGCTGAGCGTGCGGATGCGCTTGTCGATCAGGCGGCGGTCGGTCTCGAGCTGGGTCTCACCGGGGCCCCGCAGCCCGATGCCGCCTTTCTGTCGTTCGAGATGGGTCCAGCCGCGCACCAGGCGGGTCGACAGGTGACGCAGTTGCGCAAGCTCGACCTCGAGCTGGCCCTCGGCGCTCTTGGCTCTCTGCGCGAAGATGTCGAGTATCAATCCCGTGCGATCCAGCACGCGCCGGCCGATCAGCTGTTCGAGATTCCGCTCCTGGCTCGGCGACAGGCCGTGGTCGACCAGAACGAGCTCGGCATCGGTCGCCGCGACGCGCGCGCGAATCTCCTCGGCTTTGCCGCTGCCCACGAAGAATCTCGGGTCCGGGATGCGGCGCGAGCCGGAAATCGCTTTGACCGGCAGCGCGCCCGCGGAGCGGGCAAGCGCATCGAATTCCGCGAGGTCGTCGGCGCCCACCGGCGCGCCGAGCCCGATGCGCACGAGGACCGCGCGTTCGCCGCGATCAGGCCGTTCGAACAACGGGTCCCACCGGCAGCCGCGACAGGTCTCCGATCAACTGGGCTCCGCCTCCTTGGCGGCCTCTTCTTCGGCTCCCTCGACCGTAGGCAGGCGCACATTGCGCGCCGGCACGACGGTCGAGATCGCGTGCTTGTAGACCATCTGGCTGACCGAGTTCTTCAGGAGCACGACGAACTGGTCGAAGGAGTCGATCTGGCCCTGAAGCTTGATGCCATTGACCAGATAAACGGAAACCGGCACCCGCTCCTTGCGCAGCGCATTCAGGAACGGATCCTGCAATGATTGACCTCTGGCCATGGTATCTCCTTGTTTTTTCTCGTACTTTCTCGCCGCTCTAGGGGGCTTGGGCGGCTCCATCAAACACGCTACGGACATATGTCAAACGCAAAAGGCGTGACCCGCAAGCGTTGCAGTCTAGCACCTGGCCTGGGACGATTCTCAGTCGGCAGCCAGCCAGCTTTTGATGCGGGCAGACAGCCGGCCGATCAGGACCGGATCCGACGCGTCGAACCACTGTGCGTCGGGCTCGGCCCGCAACCAGGTCAGTTGCCGGCGAGCCAGTTGCCGGGTCGCGACGATCGCGCGCTCGACGGCCTCATCCAGGCCGCATCGACCCTCGAGGTAGGCCCAGAGCTGGCGGTAGCCGATCAGGCGCAGCGCCGGCAGCCCGCCATGCAGGTCGCCCCGCGCCTTAAGTCCCCGGACCTCGTCCAGCAGGCCGCGCCGCATCATCGAGTGAAAGCGCAGCGACAAGCGTTCGGCGAGAACCTTGCGCTCCGTCGGCGCCAGCACGAGGCGCAGGTCGGAATCGAGCACCGCACCGCGCAGGTCTTCGCGCTGGCGCAATGAGATCGGTTCGCCGGTCAGTTCGATCACCTCGAGCGCGCGTTGGATGCGCTGGCGGTCACCGGGGCGGATGCGTTCGGCCGCGCGCGGATCGAGGCGCTGCAATTCGGAATGCAACGCGGGCCAGCCCAGGCGCGCGCCGCGCTCCTCGAGTCGCGCGCGAATCGCGGCATCCGCTGGCGGCAACCTGGCCAATCCCGATTGCAGCGCACGGAAGTACAGCATCGTGCCGCCGACCAGCAACGGCACCCTGCACCGCGCGTGAATCTCCCCCATGGCCTGTGTCGCATCGGCAACGAAGCGCGCCGCCGAGTAGCTATCGGCCGGGTCGATCAGGTCGATCAGGTGATGCGGAGCGCGCGCGAGCAGTTCCAGCTCCGGCTTCGCGGTACCGATGTCCATCCCGCGGAACACCATCGCGGAATCGACGCTGACGATCTCGAGCGGCAGTTGCGTGACGAGTTCGGCGGCAAGCTCGGTCTTGCCGGCGCCGGTCGGGCCCATCAGCAGGATCGCCGGGGGCCGTGACATCAGCGTCCGCGCAGGAACAGCCGGTCGAGTTCGGCAAGCGTTACGCGTGTCCAGGTGGGACGCCCGTGGCTGCACTGTCCGGATCGCTCGGTGCGTTCCATGTCGCGCAGTAGCGAATTCATCTCGTCGATCGAGAGCGCGCGATGCGCGCGCACGGCGCTGCGGCAGGCAATGTTCGCGAGCAGTTCGTTCTGGCTCTCGGCGATGCGGTGAGTCGCGCCCTGCTCGCCGAGATCCGCCAGCGCGTCGCGCAGCACCGCCGCAACGTCCTGCCCTGCGAGCACGACCGGGACTTCGCGGATCGCGAGTGTCGCAGGCCCGACGCGGTCCACGACGAGGCCAGCGGCAGCAAGTTCGTCGCGGTGCTGCATCGCGAGCGCGGCATCCGCCTCCGAGCTCTCGACGACGGCCGGCACCAGCAGGGACTGGCGCATGCCGCCGCCGGAGTCGGCGACCGCCTTCAGCCGCTCGTAAATGATGCGTTCATGCGCCGCATGCATGTCGACGAGCGCGATGCCCTCCGGCGTCTGCGCCACGATGTAAATGCCGTGCAACTGGGCCACGGCGTAGCCAAGTGGCGCGTTCGGCGATTCGGCCGCCTGCGCGCGGCCATCGACCGTGGCCGCGACGGCGCCTTTCGCGCCGTAGCCGATGGGTGGCGGTTCGCCGAGTAGCAGCATGCCCGCCGCAGCTGTGCCGGCGCCGCCGAACAATCCCGCCGGCGAAGCGGGTGGCGCGCCGCCCGCCTGCGCTTGTGGCGAGGCCAGCGCGCGCTCCAGCGTCCGGAACACGAAATCGTGCACGCCGCGCCCGTCGCGGAACCTCACCTCGAGTTTCTGCGGATGCGCATTGACGTCGACCTGCGTGGGATCGAGGGTCAGGTACAGCAGCCAGGCCGGATGGCGGCCTCCGTATGAGACATCCCGGTAGCCGAGCCGCGCAGCATTCGCCAGCAGGCGATCGCGCACCATCCGTCCATTGACGAACAGATACTGGCGGTCCGCCTGCGCGCGCGCCTGCGACGGCAATCCGATCCAGCCCTCGAGTCTCAGGCCCTGTTGTTCGTATTCAATATGCAGTGAGTTAGCGATGAAGTCCGCGCCGACCAGCCGCGCGATGCGCGCCTCGCGCTCGAGCCGCCTTTCCGCGGCCGGCAGCACGAACTGTTCCCTGCGGTTGTGCGTCAGCGTGAAGGCGACGTCGAATCGCGACAGCGCGAGACGCGTGACCGCACGCATCACATGCTGGAACTCGGTCGCCTCGGCGCGCAGAAACTTGCGCCGCGCGGGAATCTTGTGGAACAGGTCGCGAACCTCGACCGTGGTGCCCGGCGGGTGCGACGCGGGCCGCGGGCGGCCCACGCGCCCGTCGGCCACCTCGATCTCGGCACCGTTCGCGGCGACGGCAGGTCGCGATGCCATCCGCAACCGAGACACCGATGCGATCGACGGCAAGGCCTCGCCGCGAAAGCCGAGTGTCATCACTCGTTCGAGATCCTCGAGCGACGCGATCTTACTGGTTGCATGACGTGCGAGCGCGAGCGGCAGCTCGCGTGATTCCATACCCGCGCCGTCGTCGCGCACGCGCAGGAGCCCGATGCCGCCGCGCTCTACGTCTATCGCGATGCGCCGCGCCCCCGCATCAAGCGCGTTCTCGACGAGTTCTTTGACCACCGAGGCCGGGCGCTCGATGACCTCGCCGGCGGCGATCTGGTCGATGAGCGGGTCTGCGAGGATCTGGATCGGCATGGCGCGCCCGGTGGGCCACGCCAGTCTAGCAGCGCCGCGTGGCGCGGATCAGGTGCCGGAAACCGGAATCTCCAGGATCGTGCCGCTCGCGACCTGCTCGCTTTCGAGCCGGTTCTGGCGGCGCAGTGCGTCCTTGCTGACCGCGTAGCGCGCGGCGACATCGACCAGCGTTTCGCCGGGCGACACGACGTGCCGCAAGGCCTGCCCGCGCTCGCGCGCGGCCAGCATCGCGATGCGCGTCCCGGGCGGCGGGTTCTCGTGGAAGTAGCGCCGCAGGCCCGCATGTATCGCCCCCGCGAGTCGGGTCTGGTGATCCGGGTCGCGCAGGCGCCGTTCCTCCTCGGGGTTCGAGATGTAGGCAGTCTCGACCAGCATGGACGGAACGTCGGGCGAGGTCAGCACGATCAGGCTCGCATGCTGCACGTCGCTTTTCTTGAGCTGGCCGACGCGATCGAGCTCCGTGAGCACGTGGGTGGCCGCCTCGCGGCTCGCGCTGATCGACGCGTTCTGCGAGAGGTCGAGCAGCACCGACGCGAGCACGTCGCTCTTGTCGTCCAGCGATACGCCGCCGATGAGGTCAGCCGCATTCTCGCGGTCGGCCAGCCAGCGTGCGGCCTCGCTGCTCGCGCGCCGCGTCGACAGCACGTAGACGGACGAGCCGCGTACCGAACGATTGACGAAGGCGTCGGCATGCACGGAGATGAACATGTCGGCCTGCTGGACGCGTGCGCGCCGGATGCGCTCGCGAAACGGCACGAAATAATCGCCGGTCCGGGTCAGCACCGCGTGCATGCCCGGCTCGGCGTTGATGCGATCGGCGAGCCGGCGGGCGACCGCGAGCGCCACGTCCTTCTCCCGAGTGCCGGCCTTGCCAATCGCACCCGGATCCTCGCCGCCGTGACCCGCGTCGATCGCGATGACGACGTTGCGCTGGCCGTTGCCGTCGTTTGCGGCCTTGACCGAGCGTGGCGCCTGTTCAAGACCCAGGTCCACGACCAGCCGG
>CAYZDW010000182.1:0-2870 GCA_964477175.1 uncultured Steroidobacteraceae bacterium
AGATTGACGCCGAGCATGGCGCGGCGCGGCGACGGCAGGAACATTTCGAACTCCCGCGTCGCCTGCAGCCCACCGGCCTCGGCGGCGAGTTCCGCAACCTCCCTGGCAGCGGCCTCGAGCCGTTGCTGGGCCTCTTCCAGGCGCTTTTCGAGCGTGGCCTCGTCGCTAGCCTGGGCCTGCGATGGCGGCGCCACGAAGCTCAGTGCCGCTGCCGCCACTACCGCCAGAATTGTCCTGTTCATCGTGACCTCCGGGTCTTCAAAGTGGGCTGGCCACATCCGCGTAGCGGACCTGCACCAGGGAATTCATGAGCTCGACGCGCTCGCGCCACAACCGCTCGGCATGCTCCGGCGCATTCGGCTCGAGCGTGATGCGGCTCAGCCGATCGTCCACGAATGAAAGCCGGTCCTCGAGCGCTGAAACGGTGAAAGCCGTGCTGCCGCGCATGACGCGCATTTCCGGCAGGGCCGCGAGCAGCATCTCGAGCCGGGCGTTTTCCGCGCGGACGGCATCGCTCGCGAGCACCGCGGAATTCGCAGCCGACGAATCCGTGGCCGTCAGTTCGTGCTGTGTCGACTGCAACTGCCAGGCGAGCCCGGCCACGGCCGCCAGCACGACTGCGGCAATTGCGATGGGCCAGCGTCGGGATTCCCCGGACTCGCGCTGACGGCGCGCGGCCTGGATTGCCTCCCAGCCATCCGGGGGCGGCTCGAATTCCGGAAGAGCCGCCAGCCGGGCGCTCCATTCGCTCAGGCCGGTGTGCATGGTGTGGCCTCCTTGATGGTTTCGGCGCACGCAAGCAGTTCGCGCAGGCGCGCGTGGGCGCGCGACAGCTGGGTCTTCGAAAAACTGGGGGTGCGTCCCAGCGCCGTCCCGATTTCGGCGTGGGTGTAGCCCTCGACATCGTGCAGCCAGACGACGGCGCGGGCGAGCGCAGGCAGCCGCATGAGCGCCCTTTCGAGGCCAGGGTCCGCAGCACTGGCAGGTGAAAGACTTTCGGACCTGAGTTCCTCCAGGCGGCCGGGATCGGCGTCCAGCCACTCGAGGCTGCGATGCCAGGGCGAGCGCAGGTACATCAGTGCACGGTTGACGGCGAGCGAACGGATCCAGGCCGTGAGCGGGCAGCGGCCCTCGAATGCGCCGATGTGCTCAAGCACGTCGACGAATGTCTCTTGCAGCAGTTCCTCCGCGATCGCCGGCCGCCGCACCAGGCGGCGCAACAGCGTGTAGATTGGCCCGGCGGTCGCGCGATAGACGGCCTCGAGCGCCCGCTCATCGCCATGACGGGCGGCGGCAGCTACCGATTCAGGAATCGAGATGTCCGCCATCCTGGGCATCAGGGGTTTAGATGCCCCAGGACTGGAAAAGGTTCACTTGGTGCCGGGAGCGAGACTCGAACTCGCACAGTGTTGCCACCGGTGGATTTTGAGTCCACTGCGTCTGCCAATTCCGCCATCCCGGCCGCGCGGGTGGCGAGTATAAGGCGGCCCCGGGCGCCGCGCCCGGGATCCCGGCGCTTGGCACCACCCTTCCCTGCGACGACAATCCGGTTAATGAACTTCTGTTCCAGTTGTGGGGCGCGCGTCGCGCTTTGCATCCCCGACGGCGACCACCTGCCACGGCAGGTCTGTACCGCCTGCGGGACCATCCATTACGAAAACCCAAAGCTCGTGGCCGGCTGCGTGCCGGAGCACGACGGTCGGATCCTGCTGTGCCGGCGCGCGATCGAGCCGCGCCGGGGCTACTGGACCATCCCCGCGGGCTTCATGGAAAACGAGGAGACCCTGCAGCAGGCGGCGGCGCGCGAGTGCTGGGAGGAAGCGCTTGCACGGGTCGAAATCGGCGGCCTCTGTGCGATCGTGCACGTGCTGCATGCGCACCAGGTGCACGTGATGTTCCGGGCCAGGTTAGCGGAGCCCGCCTATGGTGTCGGCGTCGAGAGTCTCGAGGTGCAGCTCTACGCCGAGGCGGAGATCCCCTGGCCGGAGATTGCTTTCCCGAGCGTCGCATTCGCACTCGGCAAGTACCTCGAGGACCGCGCCGCAGGCAAGCAGGACCTGCATTTCACGACCATCGACCGGCGCGTCGCGAGCCGCTGAGCCCGCCTGCCGTGCTAGCCCGCCTGTGGCACAATGCGCGCCGCCGCGGAGTCCGCCTGGAGTCGATGGGATGACGTTCGTCGTCACCGAGAGCTGCATCAAGTGCAAGTACATGGACTGCGTGGAGGTCTGTCCGGTGGACTGCTTCCACGAGGGGCCGAACTTCCTGGTCATCGACCCGGAAGAATGCATCGACTGCACGCTCTGTGAACCCGAGTGCCCGGTCGAGGCGATCTACTCCGAGGAGGAACTGCCGGCCGGGCAGGAAAAGTTCCTCGCGCTCAACGCCGAACTGACCCGCGGCTGGCCGGTGATCACCCAGCGTGGCGAACCCCCGGCCGACGCGGACGAATGGAAGGACGTCGCCGAGAAGCTACCGCTGCTCGAGCGTTGATGCGTTCAGTCTGAAGCGGCGGCCGCCGCAGGCCCGGACAGGTATTCGAGCAGCCGCGCCGCCGGCATGTAACCGGCCAGGTATTCGCCCTTGTCGGTGATGATTCCGGGTGTCCCGCGGATCCCGATCTCGCGCCCGAGCGCATGCTGTTCGGCGATTGGCGCCTTGCATGGCGCAGCCTTGACGTTCTCGCCGCGTTTCGCGCGAGTCAGCGCGTCGCGACGGTCGGCACTGCACCACACCGCCTCCGCCTTGTGCCAGGACTCAGTGTCCGGGCCGCTGCGCGGGTACATGAGGTATCGGACCCGGATGCCGAGCCGGTTCAGTTCGGCCATTTCCTGGTGCATGCGGCGGCAATAGGTGCAATCGATGTCGGT
>CAYZDW010000183.1:0-3567 GCA_964477175.1 uncultured Steroidobacteraceae bacterium
CGGATCGCGCTCATGGTCGCCTCGGTGCCGGAGTTGACCATGCGCAGCAGCTCGATCGAGGGCATCAGCCCCGTCACCTTGCGCGCGATTTCGGTTTCGATGACGGTCGGCGCGCCGAAAGACAGGCCGTCGGCAGCGCGGCGCGTGACGGCCGCGACGACGTCCGGATGCGCATGGCCCAGAATCATCGGGCCCCAGGATCCGAGGTAATCGATGAATTGCCTGCCGTCTTCGGCCTCGAGCCGGGCGCCCTCTGCGCGTCGGATGAAAACGGGCTCGCCGCCGACCCCGTGGAAGGCGCGGACCGGCGAATTCACGCCACCGGCGATGTAACGGCTGGCTTCCTCGAACAGCGACATGTGCGGCTCCTCAGGCATCGAAGCGGTAGTCGAAGGCCTCGATCTCGGCGGCCCAGTGCTTCGCGACGAAAGCCGCGAGCTCCGGCGTGTAGAAAGTCTGGTACGGCGCGTGCCGCGAGGACTTCGCGCGCGGCAGCGGTCGGTACTCGATGCCGAGCCGCGAGCAGAGCTCCGCAATGTCCCGCTCGAGATTCTCGAATCGGCCGACGAAATCGACGCCAAGCCGCCCCGCGGAATTCTTGAGCATCCACCATTGCGAGCGGCGGCGCTTGCCGGCCTCGATGCGCAGATATGCTGCGAAGTCCGGCAGGCGGCGGACTCTGTGGTGCCGGTGGTGCTCCTGGTCCTCGAGGATGTACGCATACCAGGAGACCAGGCGATCCCAGGGGTTGCGCACGAAAGCGAACTTGAACAGCGAGTGGAACAGTTCGGGCGGCAGCACGCGCTCGGCACGCGCGAGCGGCGCGTGCCGGCGGAAGTAATACCGGCGCCAGTCGCGGCGCAGGCCGAGGTCGGACGCAATCTTGTTCCAGCGCGAGGCCGGGGGCGCGAGCGCGTACGGGGCCAGCAACTCGGTGATGCTCGTGCCGGCAGTCTTCTGCACGTGCACGAACAGGAAGCGCTTCGATTCCGACAGCAGCAATGCGCGAACCTCCGCTGGCCGCGCTCAGCGGCGCTCGATCTGGAATCCGCGCCGCTCGAGCTTGGCGGGCAGACCCTGATCGCCGACGAGATGCAGCGCGCCGACCACGACTAGCACGTCGTCCGGCTGATCGAGCAGCGCGGCGATCTGGGCGGCCCAGCGCTCATTGCGCGCGTAGACCAGCCGGTCGGCGAGCGTCGGGTAGTCGGCGAACTCTTCCTCGAGTTGCCGGGCGAGCGGTTCGTCGTCGCCGCTTTGCCAGGCCTCGAACAAGAGCCTCATTTCCTCGTCGATCCGCGCGACGTCCTCGAGTGACTGCAACAGCATGGCCTGCTGCTCATCGGCGGGCAGGCCGTCCAGCAGTTCGAGCTGCTCGTCGAGCGTTTCGAGGCCGCAGCCCGGCTTGCCGTCCTGCTGCGCGCTGCGCTGGATGACCTGCTCGACGCCGTGATCCGCGACGTAACCATGCTGCTGCAGCGCCATCACTGACACGCTCACGCCGACGAACCAGGGCTCGAAAATGGCGAACGGCGCAAGTTCAAAACCCGCGATCGCGGCCGCCGCGCGCACTTGTTCAGCCGACGGGCCGAGCAAATCGAAGAGCCCGCGACCTTCGGGGTCGATGGCGCGCGCGAGCGTGACCGAGGCCGTCGTGGCCGGAGTGAGCGCGCCGATGTCCACCTCGAGGCAAACGACTTCCGCGTCGCGATAGGCACGTTCCAGTTCGCCCGCGATGCTGAAGCCGCCCTCCGGCAACAGGTGGACCGATCCGAACAGGTACACGGTGTTGTTCCTGCCGGCGACGGTCCAGACCGCGGGGTCGGCGACCGCGATGCCCAGGGGGAGTAGTGCGAAAGCCAGCGCGAGCAGCCGCCACCGCGGGCGGTTCCGGATCTCAGCCATCGGCTGCCACCCACTCGATGCCGGACTCCAGGCTGCCGTCGTCGCCGAGCAGCAGCCAGCGGTAGGCAGGTGGTCGCGAGTCCACGCGGAAGTCCTCCGCATCCGGCTCGAACTGCATGCAGGTTGACGGCGTGCCCATCAATCGCACACGGCCGCGTGCGCCGTCGAGCGCCTGGTGCACGTGGCCCCACAGCAGGCCGCGCACGCGCGGATGGCGGGCCAGGACTGCAAACAGCTCGTCGCCGTTGTCCAGCATTACCGTATCGAGCCAACGGCTGCCGTGCGGCACCGGATGATGGTGCAGGCAGACGAGTGCGTACGCGGCCGGGTTTTCCGCCAGCGCTCGATTGAGCCTGCCGAGCTCTGTCTCGGACAAGTGCCCGTGATTGGCACCGGCGACGGTGCTGTCGAGCATCAGGATCAGCCAGCCGTCGTAGTGGCTCGCGAGATCGTGCACGAAGGGCGGGCCCGCCAGTTCGTTGCGCAGTTCCGCCGGGGAATCGTGGTTGCCGGGCAGGCAGTGCACCGGCACGCCGGCGCCGCCGAAATGCTCGCGCAGGCGCGCGTAGCCGCCCGCATCGTCCTGCACCAGATCGCCGGTCAGCAGCAGCGCGCGCGGCCTGGGGTGCCGGCGTTGCGCATGCGCCAGGCAGCGCGCCAGCGTCACGTCGGTCGCGACGCCACGGACCTGGGTGCCCGGGGTTCCGAGCAGGTGCGTGTCCGTGAACTGCAGCAGGCGCACCGGTTGCGGTTCAGTAGCGATAGTGGTCGGGCTTGAATGGCCCGCCGGCCGGCAGGTCGAGGTAGCGCTCCTGCTCCGGTGTCATGACGGTGAGCCGGGCGCCGATGCGGTCGAGATGCAGGCGCGCCACCTTCTCGTCGAGTTGCTTGGGCAGCAAGTAGACGCGGTTCTCGTAACGGTCGCCGTGGGCGAACAGCTCGATCTGCGCGAGCACCTGGTTGCTGAAGGAGTTCGACATCACGAATGACGGGTGGCCGGTGCCGCAGCCGAGGTTCACGAGGCGTCCCTCGGCCAGCACGATGATGCGCTTGCCGTCCGGGAACACGACATGGTCAACCTGCGGCTTGATGTTCTCCCAGCGGTACTGCCTGAGCGAAGCGATGTCGATTTCGCTGTCGAAATGGCCGATGTTGCAGACGATGGCCTGGTGCTTCATGCGGCGCATGTGCTGGTGCGCGATCACATTCACGTTGCCGGTCGCGGTCACGAAGATATCCGCCGCAGCGCAGGCTTCGTCCATCGTGACGACGCGGTAGCCCTCCATGGCCGCCTGCAGCGCGCAGATCGGGTCGATCTCGGTGACCCAGACCGTGGCGCCGAGCCCGCGCAGCGATTGCGCACAGCCCTTGCCAACGTCGCCGTAGCCGGCGACCAGCGCGATCTTGCCCGCGATCATGACGTCGGTCGCGCGCTTGATGCCGTCGACCAGCGATTCTCGGCAGCCGTAGAGATTGTCGAACTTGGACTTGGTGACCGAGTCGTTGACGTTGATCGCCGGGAACGGCAGGCGCCCGTCGCCGGCCATGCGGTATAACCGCTTGACGCCGGTCGTCGTCTCCTCGGTAACGCCGCGGATTTCCTTGAGCCGCGTCGAGTACCAGCCCGGCTGCGATTCCAGCCGGCGCCGGATCGAGCCGTAG
>CAYZDW010000184.1:0-2925 GCA_964477175.1 uncultured Steroidobacteraceae bacterium
GCAGCCCGCCCACCTCATCGCGACGGCAGGCCGCGACGAGCGCCATGAGATCGCCGGGGGGCAGGCAGGGGCGCGCCGCGTCGTGCACGAGTACCCAGTCCGTCGGAACCGCCATGGCGAGCGCCGCGAGTCCGTTCAGCACCGAGCGTGCGCGCGTGGCGCCACCGGTCGTCGTCATGACGCGCCGCCGGATCGAAGCCGGCAGTCGCGGCCAGCGCCGGTCGCCCGGCGCCGTGACGACGACGCCGCCGGCGAGCCCGGGCCAATGCAGCAAGGCACGCAGGGCATGCTCCAGCAGGCTGCGCCCGGCGATACGCAAGTACGGCTTCGGCACCGGGCCGCCGAATCGCGACGAGGCGCCGGCGGCAGGTATCACGAACCAGACGCGTTCGGACACCGGGCTTTCAAGGCGTCGCGGCGGCCTGGATCGTGCGCGGCTCTTCCTGACGGTCATCGGGTGCCCGATGCGGCGTATCCACGACCTGATAGAAAGTCTCGGTAACGGTGATCATGCCGAGGTCATGGCGCGCCCGTTCCTCGAGCGCCGTCAGACCCTGCTTGAGGTCCGCGACCTCGGCCTTGAGCTGGGCATTGCGTTCGGCCAGTACCGCATTGTCCGTACCCTGTGTCTCGACCGCGGCCGCGAGGTGCCAGACCTCGCGCATGCCCTCATCCGACTGCCAGAGCCGGTACTGCAACAGCGCCAGCACCGCGAGCAGGCCAGCCAGGAGCATCTTCATGGGCTCAAAAGATTACCACGGATCAGGACGGCTTGACGGGAAAGGCTTCGCGGCCCGCGTAGCGCGCCCGCGCGCCGAGCTGCTCCTCGATCCTGAGCAGCTGGTTGTACTTCGCGACGCGATCGGAGCGCGACAGCGAGCCGGTCTTTATCTGCGTCGCCGTCGTGCCGACCGCGATGTCGGCAATCGTCGAGTCCTCGGTTTCGCCAGAGCGATGCGAGACGACCGCCTTGTAACCCGCGCGTGCCGCCATTTCGATCGCCGCCAGCGTTTCGGTCAGCGTACCGATCTGGTTCGGCTTGATCAGGATCGCATTCGCGACCTCCTCCGCGATGCCGCGCGAAAGAATTTCCGTGTTCGTCACGAACAGGTCGTCGCCGACCAGCTGGATCCTGCGGCCGAGTCGCCGCGTCAAGCCGGCCCAGCCCTCCCAGTCGGATTCCGCCATCCCGTCCTCGATCGTCACGATCGGATAGCGCTCGACCAGGGTGGCCAGATATTCCGTGAACTGTGCGGCCGTGAAGCGTCGGCCTTCGGATTCCAGCAGGTAGACGCCGTCGCGGTGGAATTCGCTGCTCGCCACGTCCAGGCCCAGCCACACGTCCTGACCGGCCTGGTAGCCGGCGGCCTCGATCGCCTCCAGGATCACGGCGAGCGCCGCTTCGCTGGATGGCAGGTTGGGGGCGAAGCCACCTTCGTCGCCGACCGTCGTGGACAGACCGCGTTCGCGCAACAGCTGCCGCAGCCGCTGGAACACCTCTGCGCCGCAGCGCAGCGCCGCGCCGAAGCTTGGCAGGCCGGCGGGCACGATCATGAATTCCTGGATGTCGAGGCTGTTGTCGGCGTGCACGCCGCCATTAATGATGTTCATCAACGGCACCGGCATCACGACCGCATCGTCGCCACCGAGGTATCGGTACAGAGGCAGCTTCTGCGACTGGGCCGCCGCGCGCGCGGTTGCGAGCGATACGGCAAGCAGCGCGTTCGCGCCGAGCCTCGACTTGTTGTCGGTGCCGTCGAGTTCCAGCATGCGCCGATCGATGCCCGCCTGGTCCTGCGCCTCCCGGCCGACCAGCGCATCGCGCAGCTCCCCGTTCACGTGGGCGACGGCATTCAGGACACCCTTGCCGAGAAAACGCAGCGGATCGCCGTCGCGCAGCTCTACGGCCTCGCGTGTGCCGGTCGATGCGCCGGACGGTACCGCAGCGCGGCCGATCGTACCGTCCTCCAGTTCGACGTCGGCCTCGACCGTCGGATTGCCGCGCGAATCGATGACCTCGCGGCCGTGGATCTCCACCACGCGCATCAGAGGGAGGCCTCTTCGTAAGGGCGCGACTTGACCGCCCGGTCGATCTCGATGAGTGTCTCGAGCAATGGCCGCATGCGCGCAAGCGGCCAGGCGTTCGGCCCGTCCGACAGCGCGCGGTCCGGATCGGGGTGGGTCTCCATGAAGAGGCCCGCGACGCCCGCCGCGACTGCGGCACGCGCCAGCACCGGGACGAACTCGCGCTGGCCACCCGAGGTAGTGCCCTTTCCGCCCGGCAACTGCACGGAATGCGTCGCGTCGAACACGACCGGCGCGCCGAAGGCGCGCATGACCGAGAGCGCGCGCATGTCGGAGACCAGGTTGTTGTAGCCGAAGCTGAAGCCGCGCTCGCAGATCATGACGTCCGCATTGCCGGTCGAGCGCGCCTTCTCGATGACATTGCTCATCTCCCAGGGGCTCAGGAACTGGCCCTTCTTGATGTTGACCGGCTTGCCCTGCGAGCAGACATTGACGATGAAATTCGTCTGCCGGCACAGGAAGGCCGGCGTCTGCAGCACGTCGACGACCGCGGCGACTTCGGCGAGCGGTGTGTCCTCGTGGACGTCCGTCAGCACCGGCACACGGTGCTGGCGGCGCACCTCGGCGAGGACCCGCAGGCCCTCCTCGATGCCCGGCCCGCGGTAGGAGGCGCGCGACGAGCGGTTGGCTTTGTCATACGAGGCCTTGAATACGAACGGAATGCCGAGGGCTCCGGTGATCTCCTTGAGTCGCCCGGCCACGTCGATCGTGAGCGCCGCATCCTCGACGACGCAGGGCCCGGCGATTAGGAACAGCGGTCGATCCGGTCCGATTTCCGCGCCGGCGAGTTTCACGCGCTGGCCGCCTGCGGCAGCCGGCCGCTCGCGTGTTCGCGCGCCG
>CAYZDW010000185.1:0-14301 GCA_964477175.1 uncultured Steroidobacteraceae bacterium
CTGCGCTTCCGGAATGGTCCGAAACGCCGGCGCTGCGCCGCGCGCGCGTGCTGTTCCGCTTCCGGGATCTGATTGAGAAGCACGCCGAGGAAGTCGCCGGAATACTCACGCGCGAGCACGGCAAGGTGCTGGCGGATGCGCGTGGCGAAGTCACGCGCGGCCTGGAGATCGTCGAATTCGCCTGCGGCGTCCCGCAACTGCTGAAAGGCGAGTACAGCGACGCGGTCGGGCGCGGCATCGACAGCTGGTCGCTGCGCCAGCCGGTCGGCGTCTGCGCCGGCATCACACCGTTCAACTTCCCGGCGATGGTGCCGATGTGGATGTTCCCGGTCGCCATCGCTTGCGGCAACACCTTCGTGCTGAAGCCCTCCGAGAAGGATCCCGGCTGCCCGATGCGCCTCGCGGAATTGCTGACCGAGGCAGGTGCGCCGCCCGGCGTGCTGAATGTCGTCAACGGCGATCACGAGGCCGTCGATACGCTGCTGACCGATCCCGGGGTCGACGCCGTGAGCTTCGTCGGCTCGACGGCGGTGGCCGAGCATGTGTTCCGGACCGGCTCGACCTACGGCAAGCGCGTGCAGGCGCTGGGCGGCGCGAAAAATCACATGGTCGTGATGCCGGATGCGGATCCTGCGGGAGCTGCTCATGCCTTGGCCGGCGCCGCCTATGGCTCGGCCGGCGAGCGCTGCATGGCGATCTCGGTCGCGGTCGCCGTCGGTGATGCGGGCGACCGGCTCGTCGAGGCCCTCAAGTCGGAACTCGCGGAAATCCGCGTGCTGCCCGGTACGGCCGAGGGCGCGGACATGGGCCCGCTGGTGACGCGAGAGCATCTCGAGCGGGTGCTGGGCTACGTCGAGTCGGGCGTCCAGGAAGGCGCCAAGCTCGTCGTGGACGGCCGCAAGCACCGCGTCGCCGGCCACGAGCGCGGATTCTTCATGGGACCCGTGCTGTTCGACGCGGTGACGCCCGCGATGCGCATCTACCGCGAGGAGATCTTCGGGCCGGTGCTCGTGATCGTGCGAGTGCCGGATCTCGACGCGGCACTCGCGCTGGTCGATAGCCACGAATACGGCAATGGCACGGCGATCTTCACGCGCGACGGCGGCGCCGCGCGCGAGTTCTGCCGCCGGGTCTCCGCCGGCATGGTCGGCGTCAACGTGCCGATCCCGGTACCCATGGCCTTCCACAGCTTCGGCGGCTGGAAACGCTCCTTGTTCGGCCCGCTGCACATGCACGGACCCGACGGCGTGCGCTTCTACACGCGGCTCAAGACCGTGACGGCGCGCTGGCCCACGGGCTCGAAGGGCGCCGAATTCACGAAGCCGACCAAGAAGTGATGCACGGCCTCATGATGGATGCGCCGTTACTGATCACCGGGATCATGCGGCATGCCGAGCGGGTCAACGGGAAGACCGAAGTTGTATCGGTCACGGCCGAGAATCCGCGCCATCGCTGTACGCTTGGCGACGTTTTCCGGCGCGCCCGCAAGCTCGCGAATGCGCTGACCGCCGCCGGCGTGCGGCCGGGCGACCGTATTGCGACACTGGCCTGGAACGACTACCGCCATCTCGAGTTGTATTACGCCGTGTCCTGCATCGGCGCGATCCTGCACACGTTGAATCCGCGCCTGTATCCCGAACAGATCGCCTACATCATCAATCACGCCGGCGACCGGATGCTGTTCGCCGACCTGACCGTGATGCCGCTGGTCGAGAAGCTGAAGCCCTCGCTGCCGATCGTGGAGCGGGTCATCGTGCTCAGCAATGACTCCTACGAGCCCTTCATCGCGAACGAGCCCGACACCTTCGACTGGCCCGAACTCGACGAGCGCACCGCGAGCGCGCTGTGCTACACCTCGGGCACGACCGGCAACCCGAAGGGCGTACTGTTCGACCATCGCTCGACCGTGCTGCACAGCTATGGCTCGGCGCTGGTGGATACGATGGGCTTCGGCCGGCGCGACACGGTCCTTGCCGTCGTGCCGATGTTCCATGCGAACGCCTGGGGACTGCCCTATAGCGCGCCGATGGTCGGGGCGAAGCTCGTCTTCCCGGGACCCAAGATGGGTGACGGCGCGACGCTTGCCGCGCTGATCAACGAGGAAAAGGTCACTCTCGCGGCCGGCGTCCCCACCGTCTGGCAACTGCTGCTGAGTTACACGCGCGAGCACGACATCGTGCTCGAATCGCTGCAGCAGGTCTTGGTCGGTGGTTCGGCCTGCCCCCTCTCGATCATGAACGAGTTCCGCGACCGCCATGGCGTCTGGACCATCCACGCCTGGGGCATGACCGAGATGAGCCCGCTCGGCACCACCAACTCGATGCCCCCTGGTTATGAGCGCATGAGTTCGGCGGAAAAGGATGCGTTCCGCGTCCGGCAGGGACGCCCCACCTTCGGCGTCGAGATGAAGTTAGTGGATGATGCCGGGCACGAGCTGCCCTGGGACGGCAAGAGCGCCGGCATGCTCAAGGTGCGCGGCCCCTGGATTTGCAGCGACTATTACCGTCTCGGCGAAAAGAGCGCTGCGCACGACGATAAGGGCTGGTTCGCCACCGGCGACGTCGCCAACCTCAGCGAGGACGGCACGCTGCAGATCACCGACCGGGCCAAGGACGTCATCAAGTCCGGCGGCGAATGGATCAGCTCGATCGACCTCGAGTGTATCGTGGCAGGTCATCCGAAACTGCTACAGGCCGCCGTGATCGGCGTCCCGCACCCGAAATGGGACGAAAGACCGCTGCTGATCGTCGTGCCGCGACCAGGTGAGACGCCGACCCGCGAGGAATTGCTGGGCTGGCTCGGTGGCCGCGTCGCGAAATGGTGGATCCCGGACGACGTCGTGTTCGTCGAGAAGATTCCGCTGACGGCGACCGGCAAGATTTCGAAGGTGGAGTTGCGGCAGCAGTTCAAGGATTACCGGCTACCCGGCACCATTATTGGCTGACGACGCGCCCCGGGTTGAGGATGCCGCGCGGGTCCAGCGCCTGCTTGAGCCGGCGCATCAGTGCGATTTCGCTCTCGCTGCGCGACAGCGGCAGCCAGGCGAGTTTTTCGATGCCGATGCCGTGCTCGGCGGATACAGAACCGCGCCTCGCGGCGAGCGGACGGTAGACAATCTCTTCCACAATGCCGCGCGCCTCGGGACCGGCCGCGCCGACCACGACGAAGTGCAGGTTTCCGTCGCCGAGGTGCCCAAAGGTGAAGCAGCGCTGCTCTGGCATCCGCCCGGCAAAAGCTGCATGCACTTCGGTCACATAGCTTTCCATTTCGGCGACCGGCAGGCTCACGTCGAACACGAAGGGATGCCCCAGATGGAACATCTGCCCGACATCGTCGCGGAGCGCCCAGATCGCGTCGCGTTGCGACTGTGAACTCGCGATCGCGGCATCCGCGAATCGCCCCTCCTCACCCGCCGCCATCAGACCGGATTCGAAGCGCGCCTGGTCACCGTCGGGATCTGCGCCCTGCGACTCGACGATCACGTAGTAGGGATACTCACCCGCAAGCGGGCTCCGGCCCTTCGCGGGCGGCGTCGTCACGAGCCGGAAAAAATCGCTCCACATGACTTCGAAAGAGGACATCGAGCCGCCCAGAAAGGCGTCGAGGCGACCCAGGAGTCCGGTGACCTGGTCGAAGCGCGTACAGGCGAGCAATGCCGTCTGGTGGCTCACCGGCAGCGGACGCAGCCGCAGCACGAGCCGCGTGACGACGCCGAGCGTCCCCTCGCTGCCAATGAACAGCTGCTTGAGGTCGTAACCGGCGTTGTTCTTGATCATCCGGTTGAGCGCTGGAATTACGGTGCCGTCGGCGAGCACGGCCTCGAGGCCCAGCACCATGTCGCGCATCATGCCGTAGCGGATGACACGATTGCCGCCGGCGTTAGTCGCGGCATTGCCGCCGATCGAGGCCGACCCACGGGCGCCGAGATCGAGCGGGAACATCAGTCCTTCGCGCTCGGCGGCCTCCTGCACCTGTTGCAGCGTGGCGCCCGCCTCGACCAGCATCGTACGCCCGAGCGCATCGACGGCTTCGATGCGGTTCATACGCTCGAGCGAGAGTCCCATCTCGCCAGGGCCGGCGACCGAGCCCTGCACCAGGCCCGTGAGGCCGCCCATGGGCACCACCGCCTGGCCCGCGTCATGGCAGGCGGCGAGTACGCGAGAAACCTGTTCGGTGTTCGCTGGTCTCGCGATTGCGAGGGCGAGACAGGGACTTTGGTCCGCCCAGCCGACCGCGCGTCCCCGCAGGGATGCGCCGGTCAGCAGGCCTTCAGGACCCAGGATCGAAAGGAGACGCTCTAGGAGCGGCTCAGGAATCGCATGACTCCCTTGAACGCCAGGTAGTCGCCGGACGCGAACATGATGATCGTTCCGCGCATGGATGCTCCCCTTCCGAATCGCCCTTGTTGATTTGTTCTTGGCGGGCCTGGGTCTCCCGCCCCATGGCATTTAACCCGCCTTGCACGGGCATGGCAAGAAAGGGGCCTTCCGATGGGCTCAGGAAGGGTGGTGTCGCGGGTTAGGGTGGTGCCGGTGCGGGCGCGAGCTCGTCCCAAGCGGGCCCGCCATGACGCTAAGCTGACGCTTTGCGCATACCGAAGTAGAGGGCAAGGCAAACCAGGATTTGCCACGCGAGGTAGGCAAGCACGCTGGCGATAAATGTCTCTGAATAGAGGAAATGAAATGCGCCACCCCCAATGGCGCCGGCGAGCAGGGTCAGACCGGCAAGGCGCCATTGGAACTTGCATGGCCCCAAAACGGCAACGGTGAATCCGAGCAACATGGCGGCTGCGCCACCGGCCAGCACGTAAGGCATTACAGTATTGTCGCTAAGTGGTCCATCCACAACAAACCCGATGGCAAAGTCATAGATCAGGATGCTCGCGATGCACATTGCCGCAGCCCTGAGAATGCGGTGCGTGCTTGCAGCCAGGTAGGGAACCATGACCAAGGCACCGAAAAAAAGGCCATGCAGAATGCTATGCCAACCCATCCATGCGGGAACCGGCAGATCGAATGCCCGGTCCCATCGTGCCGCGAGCTGAGATGTTGGCCATGTACTTACGGCCGACACTGCCGCGAGCATCAACTTGCCTGGTAGCGACAGCTCGCGCAACATTTTCCAGCACCGGTCGGCATTCGACTTGCGCGCATCATGGGGGTCGACGCGCTCGATTGGCTTTTTGTCCTGCATAGCGTTTTCTTTGTCGTTCCTTCGTACTTGTCGGCACCGAGTTTCGGGATCGTGCGTCGACATCAGTCTGCGCCCGCCATAACGGCCTTTGCAATTGGCTACGCAACATGAATTTCTTCCACCTCACACTGGGTCCACGCCTGCTCCTGGCGTCGCTACCAGTCATCGTGGCACCGTGGCTGTACTGGCTTGCTGAACGACTGTTCCCGGATGCGACCGCCGGGTTTGGCTTCCTCTGGTATGCCTGGACACCGCCATTCCATGACATCTTGTTTGGGCTGCTGGTTCTGGCGCCATTCATCAACGCTTCTCATGCGCGGACGATCCGTATCCTCGCGTTGGTCGTCGTCGCAGTCGCCGTAAATTTTGCTGCAGTCTTCACGGTCGTCAACACGCAAGAGGCGCTGGATTGGGGGCTCGACTCACGCTACCTGCGCTTTGCGACAGTGGTTCCAACCGCCTTGGTCGCGACCTGGCTGCTCGCAGCTGCGACAGCGTGGATCGCGCCGCTTCGCGTGTCTCGTCGCTACTGGTGCTATACGGGCCTTGCAGGTCTCGTTGCCGGCCTTGTGTTCCTGACCACCGACATCATCGACGCCACCGGGCCTTACGGCGATTGGATGGCCTATGCGCCTTGGTGGATATGGCCCGTGTCCACCTGCGCGGCGATCTACTGCGGCCGCGACCGTGATCGGACAGGCTGAGGTGTTTGGTGCCGGTGGAGGGACTTGAACCCCCGACCTCTCGCTTACGAAGCGACTGCTCTACCAACTGAGCTACACCGGCGTTGGGGCCGCGAAGTATAGGCAAGGCCCGGCCGGCGGGCAACGCCGCGGCTCAGCCCTGGCGGCGCACCCGGATCACGACCTCGACCCCGACCGCTTCGGTGCCGGGCGGCAGGGCCGGCAGCCGCGCGAACTCCACGGCGCCAGGTGGCACATCGATCAACTCGCCCGTGTTCTCGACGTGGAAATGGTGGTGCGGCAGCGTATTCGAGTCGAATAGCCCGCGCTCACGACCGACGGAGAGCGCTTTCAGCAGGCCCTTGTCCGCAAACAGATTCAGCGTGTTGTAGACGGTCGCCTTGGACACGCGGGTGCCGTCGCGGGACAGCGCCTTGATCACCTGCTCGGCCGTCACGTGCTGCTCGCGCGAGAACAGGAGTTCCGCGATGCGGATGCGCTGGGCCGTGGGGTGTATCCCATGGGTCTCGAGCAGGGCAGCGATGAGCTTGCGGTCGGCTCGGGGTGTCGGGCTTGCAGCATCCATGGAGCGCGAATATACGCTCCGGCGGAAATCCGCTCAAACACGTCCGAATTGCGACAGGGCGCCTGCGGGTCGAAGCGCTAGCCTCGGTCCATGCCTCGTGGCTACACCTTGCTCGAGTTGTTGGTCGCACTTGCGCTGGCGGCCATTCTTGCCTTCATCGCGTATCCGGGCTTCACCGCGTGGTTGCTCGACAGCCGGCGTGATGCGACCGTCACGACCGCCTTGCACGCGGTGCATGCCGCGCGCCAGTTTGCGGCGACACGCGCTGAATCGGTACAACTCTGCGGCACGCTCGATGCGATGCGATGCTCCGGTGGGGCCGACTGGTCGTCGGGCCTGCTGATCATCGGTACCAGTGGCACCGTGCACCGCAGCCTCCCCTTGTCGCGACCTGTTCAAGGCCCGAGGCTGTGGTCGAACCGCTCCGTGATCCGGTTCGAGCCTGGCACGAGTTTCGCCAGCCCGGCCACGATGACGATTTGCGACCGGCGCGGCAGCAGCGCGGCACGCGCAGTGATCGTGAGTCGCAGCGGCCGTCCCCGGGTCAGTGAGCGCGATGCCGCGAACCAGGTGTTGCAATGCTGACCGTCAGGCCTGCACGCGGTTTCACGCTGACCGAGGCACTCGTGGCCCTCGCGATCCTGGTAGTAGGTCTCGCAAGCTCGGCAGCACTGCTGCTGCAGACCGTGCGACAGGAACGCGAATCGGCCAGTCGACGCGCGGCGCTGCGGCTTGCGACCTCGATGGCGGACCAGCTGCGCGCCGTCCGACGACCGGACGGGCGGCCTGTCCTCGCGATCTCCGGTGTCGAACCGGCCATGGCCTGCGCGGATCATCCACCCAGTTGCGCCGCAGAACAGGCGGCCGGACGGCTGTTCGCCGACTGGACATCGGACGCAATGTTCGCTCTACCGCAGGGCGCATCGGCAGGCATCGTCGTGTCGGACCCATTGATTCCCAGGTACCTGATCTCGATTGACTGGCCGTCGGTCGGAGGCGGCACTGAGCGACTCGTACTGCCGGTGACCACGTGACGCGACACAAGGGGCTCACGCTCGTCGAGATGATGATCGCGATGCTGCTGGTGCTGATTGCGAGCGCTGGCGCAATTGCCCTGGTGGCACGCGGCCGAGCGGCGCAACGCATCGGCGAGTCCGTCGCAAGGCTCGAGGAAACCACCGACGCCGCGCTCGCAATCCTGGTCGAAGAGTTGCGCATGTCCGGTTATCTCGGCCTCGCCGCCCCGGGGAGTCCCGTCACCGGCGCAAGCACGATCGGCGCCGCGGAAGCGCCCGATCTGGCCGTAGCCGGCGGCTGCGGCGCATCGCTCGCGCACGACCTTGCCACGCCGGCCACGGCCGCGGATGGCGCATACCGCATTGCTGCCGCCGCGCCGTTGCGCTGCCGTGCCGGCCCAAACGGCCGCGTCGTCGCCGGATCGGACACGCTGACCTTGCGGCGGGCGTCTGCGGGCGCAACGGCGCCGGACGTTGGTCGTTTGCAGATCGAATCGAACCTTCGTGCGGCCCGCCTGATGACGGACGGCATCGTGCGCCTGGGCGCCGGCGCGCGTGTCCATGACCTGGAAGTCAGCGTCTTTTACGTCAGCGCCGACTCGACCGCGCAACGCGGCTGGCCTTCACTACGCCGCAAGCGCCTGATCGGCGGCATCAGACCCGCGTTCCAGGACGAAGAACTCGTCACCGGTGTCGAGGATCTGCAGGTGGAGATTGGACTCGACGACACCGGAGACGATGACAGCGCCGTCGATCGCTGGGTCACGCCCGCCGAAGTTCCAGCGGATGGCACTCCGCGCGCGATCCGACTGTGGATCCGCGCACGCAGCGATCTGCCGGAAAATCCGGCGCTCGCGCTGCCAGCGCTAGCGTACTCGAATCGCGACGAACCATCCGTGACCAGCCGGCACCGGCGCAAGCTTTCGAGCCGGGTCGTCGAGCTGCGCAACTTGCAGGGCCAGCCGTGAGGCGAACCATGCGGGGTGCCGCACTAGCCGTCGCACTCGTGTTGCTGTCGGGTCTTTCTGCGCTCGCGCTCGCAGCAGCCGCGGCGGCCGTCACGGCGCTCGCGCTGGCAGGCCATCAACAAGCCGCGGCGATCGCACTGGAAGCGGCAGAGGCCGGTATCGCAAACGCATTACAACGAGCGCGTGAGCATCCGGGCCCCTACGTGGCAGGACAGTTGCCGCATGGGGCCGGCGACGCCACGGAAGCGCGTTTCGAGATCCGGACGACGGAGTTGGCCGGCGACGGCGCGTTGCCGTCAGGGTTCAGCATTGGCGCTGACGCCACGAGATTTCGATCGCAGCACTACCTGATCGTCGCTGACGGTCAGGCCGCGCGGGACACACGGGTGAGGCTCGAACAGGGCTTTTATGTCGTGGTTCCGCAGCCATGAATGACCGCTGGCTGAGCGGACTCCTGTTGACGATGGCAGCAGGTCCGGTTCTCGGATTCGCGGGCTTTGCCTGGGCCGACCCGGACGAGGCCTGGCTTGCGCGCGCGCCGCTGCCGGCCAATACCAAGCCGTTGCTGGCCATCGTGCTCGATACGTCCGCCGCGATGGCCGAGCGTATCGATGTTGCCGAGCGCTATGACCCGATCTTCGATTATGCAGCGACCGTGGGCTCGGAACTGCGCTGCGACCCGCGGCGCGTTTACTGGCGCCGCGGACCAGGACCGGCGCCGCATTGCGCAACGATGGCTGGCCTTGCCCTCGATCCCACGACCACCAACGGTGGCATGCATTGCGATGCCGCGCGCGGCGCGCTCGAGCGGCGCGGCTATTTCGTCGCCGCGCGTGCGGCCCAGTGGCGACCGATGACCGCAAGCGGACACTGGGATGCGCTACGCGCGCACAGTGCGGATGCCGTCGAGTGTCGCAGCGACCGCGGGCAGCACGGCAGCGAGGCCGGCGATTGGCATGCCGCCGACGGCCTGGCCGGACCCTGGAGCGAGTTACCCTCCGCCGAAATCGACTGGGACGCAGCGCCGCATGGCGACGTCTACCTCTTTTATACGGGCAATTTTCTGAATTACCTGACAGCGACGAGTCGGACCGTCGAGACGAGTCTCGCGGATGCCGCCGCTGCGATGCTCTCCCGCGCCGTCGACGCCACCGACGAGCTGGACATCGCACTGATTCGCCTGTCCGATCGCGAACCCGACGCCGAGGGTGGATTCGTCGCCATGGCTCCGGTGACGGTCGCGGCAGCGGGCGCACGGCTGCCGGCGCTGCTCGCCGGTTGGCCCGCGTCCGGCGCGGCTCCGCTGGCCGAGACACTGACCGAGGCCGCGGCCTGGTTGTCCGGTGGCATCGCCCGCTATGGCGACGATGCGCGCGCCGATGTGGCCGCACGTGACCCGATGGAACCCGGGCGCTATCTGTCACCGTTCTCGAGCCCGTGCCGACCCGTGACCGTCGCGCTCGTGACGGCTGGCAGGCCTTCGCAGGACGAAGGCGCTCGACTGGACGCGGAAGGGCTGCCCGGATTCGGCGGAATGACCGGTGGTTGCGGAGCAAGCTGCCTGCCGGCGCTCGCGCAATGGTTGACGCGATCCGACCTGCGAGATGACCTGCCGGGACGACAATTCGCGTCGCTTATTTGGTTCACGCTTTCTCCACTGCCGCCCCTCGTTGCAGAGTCGCTGAACCAGGCCAGTGGAAAGGTCGCGTTTGCCGCGGATCCGCTGTCGTTCGCGAATGTCATCGCGCGCAGCCTTCAGCACGATGCCGCGGTTGCGGCCGGCGCACAGATGTCGGCGGCCGGGTTGTTGCATGCGGACGATTCGACGCACGCCCCGGCGGTCCTTCATGGACTATCGGCGCCGCAGACCCGCCAACGCTGGTTGGGAAACCTGCTCCGCTACGGACTGCGCGCACCCGCGGGCGCGCTCGAGGCGCCGGTTGTGATCGGCCGCGACGGAGAACCGGCGCTCGATCCGGAAACAGGCCTTCCCCGGCCCGACAGCAGTAGCGCATGGAGTAATGGCCCGGACGGTGACGTGCCGCTCGCGGGCGGCGCCGCAGGCCGGCTGCCCGACGCGGATTCGCGACGCCTGTACAGCGATCTCACCGCCGACACTCTGACATCCACGCGAAATCGTCTGGTTCCCGGCAATGCGTCATTGAGCGCGGCACTCTTCGGGCTTGGTTCGCACGATACGGAAACTCCAGATGCTGTCATCGCCTGGCTGCTGAATCAGCGCAGGCTCGGCGACCCGGGCCTTCAGGCACCGTTGACCGCAGGCGACGCAGGCAGCGAAAGCCGCACCGCATTTGTCGCGACTCATGACGGTCTGCTGCACGCGTTCGACGCAGATACAGGCGTCGAGCGATGGGCGTTCCTTCCGAAGGCGCTGCTGCCGCGCCTGCCGGACCTGATGCGTGACGAGGCAACCGCCGTCCGCGGCCACGGCATCGACGGGCCATTGCTGCTGCATCGTCACGATCCGGACGGCGATGGCCGCATCGATGCATCGGCGGGCGAGCACCTGTGGTTGCTTTTCGGGCTCGGTCGCGGCGGCAGCGGCTACTATGCCCTGGACGTCGCATCGCCCGACGAGCCGCGATTGCTTTGGTCGCTCGAATCGGCGGCATCAGGTGAAAGCGCCGAGAGTTGGCCGGAGCCGGTCGTCGCGCGACTTTCGATCGATGGCGCCGGTCAGGGACCCGGTGCCTGGGTCGTGGTGCTCGTGGGCGGCTACGACCGTGCCTACGACTCCGCGAATCACGGTTCGGCCGCCACCGGCACATCGTTGTCGATTGTCGATGCCTTGACCGGCCGGTTGTTGTGGCGTGTCGCCGGCAACGCTGCGCTGCTGCCCGACCTGCATTTGCCCGATATGACGGCGAGCCTCGCGTCGGCCCCGCGCGTGATCGACCTGGATGGCGACGGCCATGCCGATCGTCTCTACGTCATCGACGTCGAGGGCGGCCTGTGGCGCATCGATCTGCGAAACGGTGTCGCGCCAGCGGATCTGGCGAGCACCCGGCTGCTGGCGCAGCTCGGTGATGGCGCCCAGCGCTTCTATTCGACACCCGATCTGTCGATGATCCGCCAGTCCGATGGACTCCAGCTCGCGATCTCGGTGGGCTCGGGTTGGCTCGCGAGGCCGCGCGATGCCACGATCACGGACCGGTTCTATTCGATTCGCGATCGGCAACCCGCGGGTGCTGCTGGCGTGTTGCGCGAGGCCGACCTCCATGACGCAACGGAGGGTGACGAGCCGATGCCGGCCGCGGCGCCAGGCTGGTTCGCGCGCCTGGACTCGCATGGTCCTGGCGAAAAAGTTGTCGGCTCGTCGCTGACCTTCGATCACCGCCTGCATTTCCTGACGTATCAACCTGTCGATGCGCCAACGGCGATTCCCTGCGGACCGCCTCTGGCCGTGCGCCGTCTGCGCACGCTCGATGTGCGAACGGGCCTTCCGGCGTCGCAGTTGAATCTGCCGGGAGATCCGCACGAGCGCGAGCTGGCGGGCTCGGGCCTGCCGTCACCGCTACGATTCGCCTTTCCAGAGCCTTGGGAGGGGGCCTGCGCGGATTGCCGCGCCAGGCCAATTGGACTCGCCGGCACCGAACTCTTCGATGCCGGGTTCGCCAACGATCCCGTGAAGACCTCATGGCGCAAGCTCCCAAACGAGCCGGATTCACGCTGATCGAAGTGATGGTCACGCTCGTGATCGTCGCGATCACCGCGTCGTACGCACTCGCCTCGTACCGCCGGCAACTCTTGCGCAGCTATCGCCTCGAGGCCGTGCAGGGGCTGCTCGCCGCCGCGGCGGAACAGGAAAAGTTCCATCTCGCGCAGGGGCGTTATGGCGATCGGCTGGATTCCGCGACCAACGACGAGCCGCCGGGCCTGCCGGTGCCCTCGATCACACCCCATCGGCGGTACCAGATGGCGATCGAGTTCGCCGACGCGGCCGTCTTCAGGATCGTCGCGACGCCGCTGGCGAACGGCGGTCAGACCGGCGATGCGGACTGCAGACTGTTCTCGATCGACGAGAGCGGGCGACGCCAGGCTCGCGATGCGGCGGGCAATGATTCGACGACCCGTTGCTGGTAGTCGCCTACAGCGCCTGCGTCCTGCCGACCCCGCGCAGCGCCTGCGGCAGCCCGAACACAACCTTTTCTTCGCGCCCGACCACCTCGACGCTTTCCTGCCCACCCCAGTCGCGAAGCCTCGCGACCACCTGCTGCACGAGCGTCTCGGGCGCCGAGGCGCCTGCCGTCACGCCGGCCGCCCGCTTGCCTTCGAACCATTCGCGCTTCAGGTCATCGGCGCCGTCCACGAGATAGCCCGGAATGCCGCGCGTGGTCGCGATCTCGCGCAATCGATTCGAGTTGGAACTCGACTGCGAACCCACCACGACCAGCACGTCGCACTGCGCCACGAGCTGCTTGACCGCGTCCTGGCGGTTCTGGGTCGCGTAGCAGATGTCTTCCTTGCGCGGGCTCACGAGCGTCGGGAAGCGTTGGCGAAGCGCCGCGACGATCCGCGCCGTGTCGTCCACCGAGAGCGTCGTCTGCGTGACGAGCGCGAGCCTTGCGGGATCGCGCACCGCCAACCGCGCCACATCCTCGACGGTCTCGACCAGATGGATGCGCCCGCCGGAGGAGCTGTCGAAGCGCCCCATCGTGCCCTCCACCTCCGGGTGCCCGGCGTGGCCAATGAGGATCACGTCGAGTCCGTCCTTCGCGTAGCGGCCGACTTCCATGTGCACTTTCGTGACCAACGGACAAGTCGCGTCGAACACGGATAGCTTGCGGCGGGCTGCCTCCGCCTCTACGGCGCTCGAGACCCCATGCGCGCTGAAGATAACGGTGGCGCCGTCCGGCACCGCATCGAGCTCGTCCACAAACTGAGCGCCAAGGCTACGCAGCCGATCCACCACGAAACGGTTGTGCACGACCTCGTGGCGGACATAGATCGGTGCGCCGAAGAGCTCGATCGCGCGTTCGACGATGTCGATGGCGCGGTCGACGCCGGCGCAGAATCCGCGCGGGTTGGCGAGCAGCACTTTCATCCGGACGGCGCTTTCGTTCGCTGGGTGTGCATCAGCGCATCGATGACCAGCATGATGGCGCCGGTCGTGATGGCGATGTCGGCGACATTGAAGGCCGGGTAGTACCACTGCTGCCAGTGGAAATGCAGGAAGTCGACCACATGCCCCTGCGCCAGCCGGTCGATCCCGTTTCCGATTGCGCCGCCAAGTATCATCGCGAGCCCGATGGACAGCCAGGGATGGCCGCGCGCCGGCAGGGTGTACAGCCACCAGACGATCGCGACACTGATCGTCCCGGCGAGGCCAACAAAGAACCAGCGTTGCCAGCCTCCGGCCTGCGCCAACAGGCTGAAAGCCGCGCCCGTGTTGTGCAGCCGGGTCAGCTCCAGGATCGGCCCGACCGGATAGACCTCGAACAGCTCGAACTGATTGATGACGAACCACTTGGTCAACTGGTCGGCTGCCACGATTAGCATCGAGAGCCAGAGCCACACGAGCGCGGTCGCTTTTGGGAAGATATCGTCGCTCACGCGTAGCGCCTCGTCTCGCCGGGGCCATCCAGATTGCTGACACAGCGCGCGCAGATCTCCGGGTGCTGAGGATCAATGCCGACATCAAGTCGCCGGTGCCAGCAACGCGCGCACTTGGGCGCGTCCTGCACGCCGACGGTGATCCAGGCGCCTGTCTTCGCAACGGAGGTTGCCGCCACAGCCTCCGCAGGCCGCTCGCCGGCCGGACGCAGCCGCGCCGACGAGGTGATCAGCACGAAGCGCAGTTCATCGCCGATGGCCGCCATGCGGCGATGCTGCGC